>NZ_JAVWUP010000210.1:0-3878 GCF_036667095.1 Gordonibacter sp.
CGTCTTTGCTTTTCTCGTTTGTCAAGCGAACAAAACGTGGAGGCCCTCTCCACATCTTTTTGCCCCAGGGGGGTCAGATGGGCTAAAATACGCCTTGTTAAAACAGCATATCGGCCCTTCCGGCAGCAACCACCCTCACAACTTACCACGCTGTCACCGTTCCGACGGCAAGGCCTTGCGCTGTTCAAAGAAAGGTTACCGAGTTTTGGCAGTGAAAAAATACAAGCAGCGGAAGTCGAGCCTTGTCGCAAAAATCGCGGCGGTAGGATGCGCATCCCTGGTACTTGCCGGGTGCATCGGGTTCGGTTTCGCTTCTGCCGGGAGCACGGGTTCTCATGTCGAGGCTTTTGGTATCGACGAGATGAGCACTTCGGCATCCCAGGCAGAATCTGCGTCGCTGACGCAGGTAGCGAGCGATGAGGCTGCTCGCGAAACAACGGTACTGAGCAGCACCGCAAAGCGCGATATCTCCAAGGGCATCAAGGCTATTGAGGCAAAGGAAGAGGCCGATCGCATCGCGGCGGAGGAAGCTGCCCGAGCCGAGGAAGCAGCGCGCATTGCCGCTGCGAGCGAGAAGATGGCCCAGCAGCAGGCAACGGCTCCTGCTCCCGTCGCCGTCAATTTGAGCGAGGTTGATTGGAACGTCGGCAAGGAAGCGTTCATTGCCGAATGGACCGGTCGCATCGATGCGTACCTCGCGGGCTCTCCGCTTGCGGGCCAGGGCGTTACCTTTGCCACGGCTGCTTGGACTAGCAGTGTCGATCCGCGCTGGTCGCCAGCTATTTCCAACACCGAGAGTTCGAAGGGTGCCGTCTGCTTCAAGCCGTTCAATGCTTGGGGCTGGGGACAGTCTGGGTTCTCCGGTTGGGAAGAGGCTATCAATACCCATGTTGCCGGGTTGGCGAACGTATACGGCTACACTATTTCCATGGCTTACGCCCAGAAATACTGCCCGCCGAATGCCGAGCATTGGTTCAACAACACGCTGGGCCAAATGCAGCTGATCTAAGAGGACCGACGGGTCCTGTCGGCAGAACCGAATGTTGCAAAGCGCTGGTATCGAGGTGATGCCGGCGCTTTTTTGTTGCCGAACGGTGCTGAGCTGGATGCAAGATGCGATCATGCAGTATGCTGGGATCCGAACGGAAAACGGCGTGCTGTGCGCCTGAAAAGATTGAGGAAGCGTCATGGACAACGTTATCGTCGTCGGATGCGGCCGTGTAGGGTCGCAGTTGGCGAATATGCTGTCGGACAACGGCAGCAACGTGTGCGTCATCGACCGCAATGCTGATGCGTTTGCGAACCTAGGCCGCAACTTCAATGGATCGACGGTGCAGGGTTTGGGCTTCGACGAGGAGACGCTTGTCAAGGCCGGGGTTGAGGAGTGCGACGTCATTGCGGCCGTTACCCAGTTCGACAATACGAACCTGATGGTGGCAGAAGTGGGTAGCCGCCTGTTCGGCGTGCCCCATGTTATCGCCCGCCTGTACAACCCCGATCACGAACGCGCCTACATGCAGCTGGGCATCGACCACGTATGCGGTACATCGCTGGTGGCCGAGGACGTGTTCAGCAAGATCATATCGGGTCATGGCGCCCATATCGATACGTTCGGAGAGTTCGAGCTCCTGCGCTTCTCGCTCGATCTGAGCTGGCGCGACGATGACCACCGCACCATTCGCGTGTCGGAGATTGAGCGCGACCACGATATCCGCATCGTCGCGTTCGAGCGCGGCGACGGTTCCGCCTCGTCTATCCCCACGCGCGATTCCATTCTGTACCATGGCGATTCCGTGCTGGTGTGCGTTCGCCACGAGCTGATCGAATCGTTCTCCCGCTATATTCAGGACTAGGAGCAGGTTATGTATATCGTTATTGCCGGCGGCGGCAAGATCGGAGAATATCTGGCCTCGGTACTGCTGCTCAGCGGCAACGATGTGGCCGTGATCGAAGAGAACTTGCAGACGGCTGACCATCTGTCCATCGTGCTGGAAGGCCGCTACCTGGTGATTCACGGCGACGGTTGCGACTCGAAGTACCAGGAGGATGCGGGTATCCGCAAGTCGGATGTGTTTGTGGCCACGACAGGCCAAGACGACGACAACCTGGTGTCGTGCGAAATCGCGCAGCGTGTGTTCAACGTGCCGCGCTGCATCGCGCGTGTGAACAACCCGAAGAACCTGCGCATCTTCCGTGAAGTGGGCATCGAATGCGTGTCGTCTACCACGCTCATTGCCAACCTCATCGAGGAAGAGACCCTGCTGGGCAGTGTCAGCGTGGCCTCGTCGCTGACGCACGGCAACGTGCAGTTGGCCGAGATCGTAGTGCCGCGTATGCGCTACCATTCCAACGAATCGGGCGTCTTGGCCTCGTCGTTGCTTATGCCTGAGGATAGCTTGCTGGTTGCCGTGTCCACGAAAGACGACGTGCAGGTGGTGAATGAGGAGACGGTTCTCTATCCCGGCGACACGGCGATCATAGCTGCCGATACCGAAGTTCTTGACGAGGTGCGCGCGCTGTTCAAGGGATTGTAGAGCACGAAAAGCGGGAACTGCTTGCGGGATTGTTCGCTTTAGACGGACAATCCCGTTTTTTGTCTTTTCGACGTACACGAACTTGCATTCCGTTCTTTGAACTTCTTCGGGCAACCCGGAACAATAGGGGTAGTCGGCGAGAGGCCGATCGTCTCGTGAGGGACTGGGGGAGAAATCAAGGAGGGGATCGAATGAAACACGGTCATAGCGAAGAGATGCCGGACCGGGTGGGCATGTCCCGGCGCACGTTCCTGGGTGGTAGCGCCGTCGCATTCGGCACGATCATGCTCTCAGGTGCGCTAAGCGGATGCGCGGCTCCGGCAGGCGGTTCGGGTTCGGGTGCCGCTCCTGCGGGTGGCAGCGGCGGCGAGCAGGTGCTCTACGAGCTCTACGACACCGACATCCTTATCGTCGGCGGTGGCCTTGCCGGTTCCCACGCCGCGCTTGAAGCCTACAAGCAAGGCAAGGACGTGGTGGTCGTCGAGAAAGGGCCGTTCCACTTCGGCGGTGCCTGCGGTTACAACTGGTGCAACTGGGTGAACTTCATCCAGACCGACACGCCGTGGGACCAGTCCGAGGACTTCGTGCTAAACGAGCTGACGAACAAGAAGATCGCGAAGGCCACCCACGAGGCGTTCTCCGTCGAGGACCGCAACCTGCTGCTGCGCTATGCGCAGGAGGGCAACAACCTGTTCATGCGCGACGAGACGGGCGCGTTCGTGCCCGGGCTGGACAAGCCGGGCTACCCGCTGTTCGGCACGTTCAACGGCTTTCCGCGCTATTTTACCGACTCGGTGGAACGCTCGGGTGCGCGCATCTTCGACCAGACCATGATCACCGACGTGATCATCGAGGACGGTGCCTGTATCGGCGCGGTCGGCTTGCATGTGCCTACGGGCACGGTACGCGTGTTCCGTGCGAAATCGACGGTGTCATGTACAGGTGCCAGTTCGTGGATCTATGGGTGGAACACCGTGGCGCCCACGTCCATCAACTCGCCCGACAACACCGGTGATGTGGATGCGGCGGCCTACCGGCGCGGTGCGGCGTTGCAGGATTCTGAGTTCTTCCAATTCGACCTGATCAGCATGTATCCGACGGGCCTTGCGGCCACGTTCGTGGGTGGCATCGGCGCCGACAACCTGTGCTGCGAGTACATCTGCGATGCCAACGACAACTACTTCTTCCGTGGCATGGACTATTCCACGCTCGACCGCATCACGTTCACGCGGACTATCGCCAAGGCCATCCACGACGGGGGCGGCTCGCCCAGCGGCGGTGTGTACGTGGACTTCTCCAATCCCGAGGCGTTCGCGGCCATGGGCGAGGTCTACCGCCGCAACG
>NZ_JAVWUP010000211.1:0-3873 GCF_036667095.1 Gordonibacter sp.
TAGCATAGGCAAAGCGGTGTCGGAATGCGTATGGACGCGGATGTTTACCGCCCTTCTCAGCTGGCAAACTAGCACTCTCCCAAATACGATGAAAAATGATCCCTATCGCGCTCGATGCTACGGGATTACCAGTCGAAGATATAAATAATGCAGGACGTTCAGATCCGAAGGCAGCGCTCGTTTTGGTGTCGCACAAGGCAACCATCTTGGCTACCTCATCGGTGATTGCAAGCTTACGCGAGCGGTGTCCCTTTGACCACATGATGTCAATCTCACCAGCCTCAGGGTGAACATTGCTTCTCTGTAGTCTCCTTACCTCACAGGGCCTCAGTCCACAGGAGTGCATAAGACCAAAGAAGCATGCGGCCTGCCATGTCCAGGGTGTAGCATCCTTATACTCAACCGCTGCGGCGAAAAACGCCCCTACCTCCGCCTGAGTAAGGAGGTAAGGCTGGATACGAACCATCTTTGCCTTGAAATCGTCTGAGAGTATGTACGCCCCCTCATTACCACTTGCGTTCATAAACCTTCCCAGCTCACGAATATGGGACACCCAGGTCAAATGGTTCGGCGACGTCATGGCCTTCCGGTTTATAACCCACCCTTCGACGGTTTGCCGATTGAACTGCGTCAACCCATGCTCGACACAGTAGCGGTCGAAGTCATAAAGTGTCCAGTTCCTGGAATTTGAGGCTATCCCAACACTCGCCTTGAAGTCGATGAATGCATCCATATCTGCAGCGAACTTGCTAGTATATTGGTAGCGCTTCATGCAATCACACCCTTTGGCAGCGGAAGAACGCAAGCTCTCATCCGTTCTGTATCCGCTTCCATGTAACCGCTCGTCGTGTCAGGGTCGGCATGCCCAAGTACGGCGGATATAACTGGCAACGCCACATTGGAGCGAAGCATCTTTGACGCGGCATTATGTCTGAGCAAAAGCGTTCCTGCTCCCACAACATTGGCGGTGCGAAAGACTCGCTTAGTCGCGGCATAAATCGCGGCATGACCGGAAAATGGGGTGTGTGGTGCCTTTGTTTTCACGAAAACATTTGAGCAGTCGGCATCGGGACGATCTTCAAGAAGGTATGTGGCCAGCGTGTCCGCCAAAGCTGGCATTATAGGAACGGTCAACGGGTTTCCTGTCTTTTGTTGTACGAGCGATATCGTCAGGCTGCGCCAGTCGATATCGGTTACCTTCAAATTCACGATATCGCAGGCACGCATGCCGGTAGTTAGGGCGAGGAGTGTGATGGCAGCGTCTTTCGGACGGGTCAGCCCGTTGCAGCAGGCTGAGACCAGCGCTTCCTCGTCGGCTTCGGAAAGCGTTAAAACAATGCTGTGACGACGTGTGGGGCGTGCCAATTCGCATGCCCTGATGAGGTCATCTCTGCCTAAGTACTTCAAGAATGGACGAAAATTGGTGACGATGTGTTGGCCGTCAGTGCCTGACCATCTAGCCGACATATCTGACAGAAATGTAAGAACACTATCCGACTTCGCATCTTCTATGCGAAAAATGCCACTGGATTCAAGCAGCAAGCAATAGTCTCGCGCAAGGCGCCAGTAGTAGTCTTTCGTACTTTGCGCCAAACCGCGCTGGCTACAATCACGGATATATTCTGTCAGTGCATCAAGGAGTGAACTCGATTCAGGCATCGCTGGTGCCGGCGTATTACTGGCGACAGATAGGTCTACGCGACCTTGCTCCGTATATCGAAGTGCAATTCGAACCACGCGCTTACGGATTCTCGTCTCGTTTGCACCATACGGCGTTCCGCAAGGCTTTACCGCATCCGCCCATTCACGAGCACTGCCTTCTTCAAACATGCCACCGGGCAAGGCCTTTTCTAAATATCTAAAATACTTTCGGTACTGGTTGATTGTTGAGTCCATGTAACCCGCCGCATGTAGGACGTCGGCAACCGATTCTTCTATGGAGCTGATTTTGATATCCATGCTATCACCTCTTTCTATATCACAATATGGATACAGAAAGAAGGATAGTCTTTTAAGCATTAAGCCGACAAACAGCTATGCTGCACCAGCGTTGAACTGGAATAATGAGAAGAAATACGGCTTAATGTTTTTTGCGGCATAGTCGGTGTGAACGGTCGGCCTGACCCACAGAGGCACTCTGTCAGTCACCCCCTCGAACATTTTATTCACGAAGTTCACGGTTGGTGACATGGATACCGATCGCCCCACCACCTCTCCGTTGAACAGGTCGATGAGCGGAGACAAATAGACCTTCTGACCTGCGACCTGGAATTCGGTTACATCGCTTACCATTTTTTCGCACACCTCGGAGCTTTTAAAATCCCGCTGGAGGATATTGGGCTCGGGCTGTCTCTCTTGCTTTTTGTAAGAGTTGTAGCGGCCTTTTCTGCGCTGGAGAGGGCGGGTGCCGAGCTCGTTCATGAGCTTGCGTACTGTTTTTCCAGAAAGGTATATACCCTCTTTTCGACGTAGGCAAAGCCGAATTCTTCTATAGCCGTAGGTTTGCCTGCTACCCTCGAATATCTCAGCAATGAGCTTCTTCTCGGTTTCGTACTTGTCTTTGTTCGAATTGCGTAGACGGTGGTATTCATAGGTGCTTTTTGCCAAACAGAATCGTCCTAGGACCCGTTTTAAGCCATAGGTTCCCCTCAGCGAATTGGTCAACTCGACTTTTTCCTTTGTCGAGAGTCCTTCTTCGCTGAGGCTTCGGCTTTTTTTGAAAAAAGATCCAATTCTGCCCTAAGAACGTCGTTTTCGAACTTGAGGTTTTCGCAATACTCCCTTAGGTCTTCATCGAAAACATCGTCTGCTAAAAGCGTGGGCGAGGGTGCCGGTGGATGGTTTAAAACCCCTCTCCGTGGGCATGGAACGCCCTTGCGAGACTGTGTGCCCATGAGCTCACCCTCCTTCAAATACTTGCCCGTCCATCTGAGGGCTTGAGTGCCATCAGCCCCAACCAGCGCTGCTGCTTGATCGTATGATAACGATTCATCAAGATACGCCGAAACGACACGCATCTTCTCATTAGCAGTATAACGACGCGACCTCTTAGGCTTCAAGTGGCAGCGAGGATCATCACGCACCCATTCGAGAAGGCTTACTGTTGTCGGATAGCCGATCAGCACGCAGGTGAAGTTGGCGCTCTCTCCATTTTTGTAATATGCATTCACCGCATAAGTTTTCTGGACTTTGGTATAGCGTTTATGCGATGGGAGCAGGCTTGCATATCGAGTGTCCCTTCGTGCCCAGTTCAGCAATGCCCCCGGCGTGGGATACCCCAACAGCCTAATGGCCTGCGCGGCGTAGCCTGCGCAACTGAAGTAGACATCCAGCGCACGAGCCTTTTCCTTTTCAGTGCAGTGCCGAAACTTCTCTCCCACCAAAACCACCTTCCTTAGGTTTTGGTCCAAGTTTCTGGGCGCACCTCAGTTGAGTTTGCAATTTAAGCGGCACAATTTGAGGAATCAAGACCTCGGCGATCACCTTGTCCTGGCTACCTTCCAATTCTCCAGATGGTACAATCGTACACGCGGTCAAACGCCTGCCCGCGGAGTCCTGGCTACCTTCCAATTCCCCAGATGGTACAATCATGTCTTCGCAATCAAGTAATTTGATGTAGTCCTGGCTACCTTCCAATTCCCCAGATGGTACAATACGCGTTGCGCGCTGGTAGTTACGCCCCCGGTCCTGGCTACCTTCCAATTCCCCAGATGGTACAATGCGTCCGAGCCTTTTATGCCCGCGTCGGCAGTCCTGGCTACCTTCCAATTCCCCAGATGGTACAATCGTGCTTTGCCGCCATCTGCTTGTATAAACGTCCTGGCTACCTTCCAATTCCCCAAGATCGGAAGAGCACACGACAGAAATCCAGTC
>NZ_JAVWUP010000212.1:0-3796 GCF_036667095.1 Gordonibacter sp.
TTGGTCGGGTTCGTGCGCCGTGCGGGCTGCGGGCATACGCTCACGTTCAACCGCCGCAAGAAGGGCAGCTACTTTTTGGCGGATTGCGTCTGCGCGCGTGAGAGTCATGAGCGCTGGCGCATATACGAGAGCGACCTGGAAAGCGCGGTTGCGAAGGCCATCGCACGCGAGAAGGAGCTCATGGGACGAAGAGTCGCCGAGGCTCGCAAGAAGAGGGCGGCGGACAACCTGGCATGCCGCAGGGCCGATCTGGCTTTGGAGAAGGCCAAGCGCGCCTTGAACGCTGCGAAACAGAAGCGCCGCAGCTTGTATGAGCGCTATGCGGTAGGCGAGATCGAACGAGAGGACTATTTAATCGAGAAGCCGTCCATTGATGCAGATATCGCAGCGAGTACGACAGAGGCTGAGCAGCTTGAGGCTGCATTGGGGAAAGCGCGCGCGGACGCTGCTCAAAACTTGAAGGATATGCAAACTGCATCTGCGCTTTGCGGGGATGTTCCCGAAAAGCTCGACCGTGCAACGCTTGGCACATTCGTCGATTGCGTGATAGTGCACGGTCCAGACCGCATAGAGGTGCGCCTGAAGCATCCTGATGCGCTCAAAAGCAGGGTTTGAAAGATGAGGAGTATCCAAAACGAGGATTGCGTGCCTTTAAGGGTAGGGAGGAAAAACCCCTGCGCCCCAAACGGCGCGCACCTTGACAACCGCATGCAATATACGAACGTAACGACACGCGCGAACGCGCATGGGGCGGAGCCTGCCCTGGGCTCGCCCGTGCGCGAGCGCGTGGATACGAGAAGAACAGGAGGTGGCCTAGATGATCGGGTTCATCTTCATGGGGCTTGCCGGATGCTGCGCCGCACTGGCGCTTGCATGCGCTGGCAGGCCTCGTTACGCCGATTCAGCCAAGGTTCTAGAGCCGGGAGGTGGATAGCATGACGGTCTTTCGCGTCGAGAAGACCCGTGACTACACCGTCATGTCGAACTGCCATCTGCGCGACAGGCGGCTTTCCCTGAAGGCGAAGGGGCTCATGTCCTTCATGCTGTCCCTGCCCGACGATTGGGACTACACCATCAAGGGCATGGCCGCCCTGCATCCCGACGGCATCGATTCCATACGCACGGCCTTAAACGAGCTGGAAGAGCTCGGCTACATGGTGCGCACGCGACGCCGCGATAGCGGCGGCAGGTTGCGCGATACGGAATACGTTATCTACGAGAGCCCTAGATTGGATTCACCTATATTGGAAAATCCAACGCAGGCTGAACCTATATTGGAAAATCCTACGCAGGTTTTCCCTACGCAGGAAAATCCAACGCAAAGAAGTACTAAGGGAACAAGTACTGAAGAACCAAATACGAAACTGAGGAAAAACGAAGAGAAGAAGGCGCTTGGGCGCTACGGCAACGTTTTGCTGAGCGCTTTGGAACTGGAGAGCCTGAGCGGCGAGTTCCCCGAGGACCTCGATGCGCGCATCGAGCGCTTGGGCGAGTACATGGAATCGAGCGGACGCAGCTACAAGAGCCATGCGGCAACCATCCGCTCTTGGGCGGCACGCGATGCCGAGAGAGCGGCAACGCCGACGACGCTCGACTACCGATGCGAGGATGGGGAGTGCCTGTGATCGATACTGCCGTCAAAACCTCGAAGCCCGGCGACTATGTCGATGCGGAAACCGGCCTGCTTACCTGTAGCGTGTGCCACAAGGGAAAGCAGGTGCGCTTGGAGCTCTACGGGCAGGCCTCTGTGATGAGCTGCCTGTGCGACTGCGAACGTGCGGCGCTTGAGGCTGAGGAGGAAAAGCGCCAAGCACGTCAGCGGGCCGCAAAGGTTGCCGGTTTGAGAAAGGCGGGGCTGCAAGACGAGCTTCTGGCTGGCTGCACGTTTGCAAACGACGACGGCACAAACCCCCAGATGCCCAAAGCACGCGCCTACATCGAGGCGTGGGAGCTGATGTATGCCCAAGGCTTCGGGATGCTCGTCTACGGCCCCGTGGGCACGGGCAAGAGCTTCTTCGCGGGATGCATCGCCAACGAGCTTGTGAACCGCGGCGTGAGCGTTCTCGTGACCAACATCCCGCGCGTGCTCAACGACCTGGCCGATACGCGGCTCTCCGGCAGAGGGGCCTACCTCTCCAAGCTCGACAGCTTCGACTTGCTCGTCATCGACGACTTGGGCGTCGAGCGCACGAGCGACTACGGCTTCGAGCAGGTGTTCAGCGTGATTGACGGGCGCTACCGCACGGGGCGTCCGCTCATCGTGACCACGAACATCCCCTTGAAGGCCATGAAGGACGAGGCGGCACCGATCGAGAAGCGGCGCATCTACGACCGCATCTTAGAGCGCTGCGCGCCGGTGTGCATGAACGGCAAGAACTACCGCAAGCAGAAGGCAGCCGCGAACCTGGCGACGATGCAAAGGCTCCTCGCCGATACGGGCTGCATCGAATAAGCGGTGGGACACCATGTCCCACCAAAGCAAGCATTAACGAAAGGAGCTGGTTTAAATGGCCAAGACCTATACGGCAGGCGGCTTCAACGCAGAGAAGTTCGCGGCCAATGTGAACATCGATGATATGCGCTATTTCGCGAGGATGGAGGAGGCGTTCTTGAACCTGCCGCAGGGCGTCAAGTTCGGCATCGTGCTCACCGATGCGCTCGGATCGGAATGGAGCACGCTTTCGGCGGACAGCAAGACGAGGATATTCGAGGCGTTCCTCGAAAGGGACGAGGATTTCTTAGTGAGCGACGCTATATTCGACGATGTGGAAGAGGCGGCAGAAGAGGAAAGCGAGCAGGATCTTGCAGACTACCTCGACCGCATGCTGATCATGGAGAATCTGCCCTGGAAGCGCGTGGACAAGCCGCGTTACGACTACGGCTTCATCGACTTCGGGGGGAACTGATCATGGCGAGCGATTTCGGCGACGAGTCCGGCGAGAAGCTGTTCGACTGGATGCTCGACGTGGGCGAGCGCGCGGGGGCCCAGGCGATGGAGGATGCAGCCAGCAAGCTGGTATCCGCCTTGCGCAAGGCGCGCGGTGATGCGGGTTTAGGCGATGACGAGGCGAAATGGGCTCGCCTCGATATGGCGGAGTTCAAGGAGATCGAGGACTATGCCACCATACGCGAGATCATCGATGCCCAACTCGACAAGGCGGGCGTTGCCCATGAGCTCTCCATGCAAGGCGACAAGGAGCTTCTGGTGTTCAAGGTCGAGGACACGCCCAAGGTGGACAAGGTGTTCGCCGACATGATCGAAGGCGCGAAGGGCGCGCTCGGGCGTGCGAAGGTTGCCCGGAGCGAGTTTCGCGAGAAGCAGAAGGGCCGCGACGAGCAGCCGCTCGACGAGCGCAGCCAGCAGGCGCGCGAGGCATCAGCCGCCCACGAGCAATCGCGCGGCGGCTTTCGCCAACGCGCGAAGGAGCTGGCGGCCTTCGAGGTGAAGTCCAAATGATGAAGGTGGGAAAGGCCGGGCTGGTAGTCTCGGCGGTGTTCTCTCTTCTATGCTTTGCAGCAGCGGACGCGTACGTGAGCTGCCTGATGGGCTTTCCGCAGCCGCTGCTCGGGCATCTGAACGACGCGCTCGCACAGGTGCCGCAGTTTTTGACAGACGGAAGCATCGCCAAATGCATTGAGCCTGCGGGCTTGGCTGCCGGTTTCGTGGCGGCGTGCGCCGTTTGGATGGTATGGGCCTATTCGCTCATGCGCCAGGGCAACTTCCGCCACGGCGAGGAGCATGGCTCGTCGCGTTGGGGCACGCGCGTTGAGGGCAGGCGCTTCATGAACGACAAGG
>NZ_JAVWUP010000213.1:0-3795 GCF_036667095.1 Gordonibacter sp.
GCGCAACAAGGTACTTGCCTGGTGGGAGGCCTACCGCACGCAATAACGATTTGCTTGGGGGATATATCTTCGACAGAGAAGGCTCGATGGCCGAATCTGGTGCTTCGGCTCAAGCTTGCAGCGGGAGGTGCGGCTGCTCCGATGCCGCCTTGAATTCGTTTTGCGCTGCCCTGTCCGCTGACTCTCGCTCTGTGTTTTGCCAGGCGGCGTATGGCATGGATTACAACGACGGGCACTTCAGGTGCGCTTTGACCGAGGTCCGCGGCATTGAAGGGGGCTTGCATGAGGTGCTGTGCTGAGGGGAGCATGAATCGGTTTTGCGCCTCGCTTTGCGACGAGACGCGCCGCGTGATGTGCGCAGTTTCCCGCGAAACGAAGCTGAAAAGAGGAGACATCATATCTGCTGCTGCGGTTTCCGATTATGTGGGCATCGTTCAAGGCGGGGCGCTGGCTATGATGGTGAACGGATCGACAGCTGAAGGTATCGTGGCTTCGTTTGTGGCTTTTTCGGGGGCGCTTGGAAGCATTCAACGGCTTGCGGGAGAACACGGAAGCCACAAAGCGGCGTTCAACGAGGGAGACTACGGATACGCTTTGGTACCTTCGTCGATATGCCTTGTGCCTCTCGACACGATAAGGGACTTGTTTGTAAGGGATTCCGATTTTGCCTTCAAGGTGTTCGTTCAGTCGACCGACCAGTATCGCGACGCCCTTGAGCGACTGGCTCATGTAGGCAGTTTGCCGGTAAAAGATCGGGTTCGCTGGCTGTTCGGCACGCTTGAGCAGCATGGAGTCGATACTTCGCGGGTAACGCATGAGCAGATAGCGCACGTACTGGGTGTGAACCGAGTCACGGTGACCAAGCTCATGAAAAGTCTGTAAAGCCGTCGCTTGCCAAAGTGCGTACAAGCGGTGGTGACATTGCGTGTGCAGCGGTATTTCGCACGCAACGAGAATGCGATGCAAGGTTGTCTTGTCTCCAGTTGCGGTTGCGTCGCCTGCGGCAATGAAAGCGCGAAGCGTGGTTTCGCTTACCATGACCCCCAGTATGGCGGTGTAGGGAACGCTTACTTTCACGCTCGGGGTATCGATCTTGAGAAACGAGCGACATCCTAGATTCATTTCCTGCGACACTTCGTTTTCCTCCCGTCTTGCGTCCCCTTCCTTGCAGCCTCTGCCACGAGATTTTTCCATGGAACCACGCTGCATAAGTGAAGGTCTGTAGCCGAGGCCACAATTTCTCCCAGCTTGTTGCCGGGGCTACAATTCCCCGCTTTTTGTTGCCTCGGCTACAGAAAGCCGCTTGCCCCACCCGCTAAACTCACCTCAACGTCAATCGGGACGAGTCGAAGGAAAGGGGAATCTGATGTCCGAAGAGAGTTTCGTCTACACGGCGTGCCCTGGATGGGGCGACCATGAGTACTGCGCGCTGAAGACTATCGTCAAGGACGGAAAGATTATCCGCACGGAGCCGGCTGAGTACACCGGCGCCGAGCAGAACGAAGGGTTCATCTGCCAAAAGGGCGTCTGCTCTTGGCGCCAGGTGTACAACGAAGAGCGGCTTACCGTGCCGCTCAAGCGCATCGGTGAGCGTGGAGAGGGCAAGTGGGAAGAGATTTCGTGGGACCAGGCGTTTGACGAGATTGCCGAGAAGCTCATTGAGATTCGCGATACCTACGGCCCCGAGGCGCTTGCCATGTGGTACGTGCCGGCCTCTCTTCCGCCATCGTATGGCCTCGAAGCCGTGTTGATGACGCGCTTCTCGGGCCTGTTCGGAGCAACGCACCCGCTTGAAGGCTGGGGTTTGGACAACGGTCCGTTCTACGCGGCTTATTACGACATGGGCAACACCTACCGTTACATGAGCAGCGATCCGAGCAACTGGGATCACTCGGATCTTATCATAGTGTGGGGTGCCAACCCCATCGAGAACCAGCACCGCATGGGTAAGCATATTGTCGAGGCGAAATCCAACGGTGCCCGCATTGTCGACATTGGTCTTCTGTTCGACGGCACGGCGGGGTACTCCGACGAGTTCGTGCCGGTCAAGCCCGGTTCCGATCCCGCGCTTTCGCTGTGCATGGCCAACCATATCGTGTCTAAGGGCCTGTATGAGAAGGAGTATCTGCTTGAGCATACGGTGGCCCCGTTTATGGTGCGCGACGACACCGACGAGTTCATGCGCGATGGGGACGGCAACTACCTGGCCATGGATAAGGTTCACGGCCTCGTTGCCGCCATGCCCGGCGTGAAGGAGATTGCAGGTGCGGCCGACCTGGAAATAGAGGGGTCGTTTGAGGTGTTCGGCGTACCCTGCAAGACGGCGTTCACCCGCTTAAGGGAGCATCTGTCCTTCTACACGCCCGAGTATCAGGAAAGGATTACGGGCGTGCCGGCTCAAACTGCCGTTCGCCTTGCCGAGGAATATGCAGCCGCCGAGCGCCCCTACATTCTAGGCGCGCTGGGTCTGCGCTACCAGAACCAGGGTGAGAGCTATCGCTCGTTCTACCTACTGGGAATGCTCATGGGGAACTTGGGTAAGCCCGGTGCCGGCGTAACCTCCGAGTTGGGCACAGGCGGCTGGCCGTTTTTGTTCAACGACGGCCCCATTGTGTGCCCCGAGGGCCCCGAGGGGTTCAAGGGCAAGATTTTGCGCCAGCCCGACTTCTGGGAGCAGGTGCAAACCGAGCAGCCGTATCCCATCAAGGCCCTCATGATTCCCTCGGGCAATCCGGTGCACAACTGCCCCAGCCGCGGTCGCTGGCTAGACGAGGTGTTCCCGAAGCTTGACCTTATTGTGGACATAGACATCTGGATGACCGATACGGGCGAGTACGCCGACTACATCCTGCCGGACTGCCAGCCCTTCGAGCGCACCGAGCTGATATGCATTGCCGCCTACAACCACGTGGTGCTTACGGAACCTGCCGTTGAGCCGGTAGGCGGGCTCGATCCGGCCACGCGCTACTACGAGCTGGCGAAGCGCTTGGGCTTCGGTGAGTATTTCGAGAAGAGCGCCGAAGAATGGTGCGACATCCGCCTGCAGTCGGACAGCCCCATGATCACAGCTATCGACCCGCCGCTTACCATGGAGCGCCTCAAGGAGGAAAAGCTCGTTCGCATTGCCACGCCGCCTATTCCGTGGGACCCGTTCTTGGGTATGGATTTTGGCACGCCGTCGGGTCGCTTGGAGTTCTACTGCGAGAAGCTGGTTCCCGCTCAAGCCCAGATAGCTCGCTATATTGAGCCCTACGAGGTGCCCACAGAAACCAGCAAGGCCCAGGGCGAGAACGAAGAATTCCCCTACCAGTTCTTCAGCGGCCGTCAGCGCTTCTTCATGCAGTCCATGTTCACCGACGACCCGGTGATGCGCGAGCTGTCCGGCGGCAAGCCGAGTGCACGTATCAACCCGGTGGACGCGGCGCGCGAGGGCATTGTCGATGGCGATAAGGTTGAGGTGTACAACGGGCGCGGGCATGTGGTTGCCATCATGCGACTGGACGAGGTTATACCTCCGGGAACTATCCAAGTGTGGTTCGGCTGGCGCAGCAAGCACTTCGAGGAGGGTATGTACTCAGAGCTGCTGGTGCCCATGAGCTCTCGGGAGACCATGAATGACGTAGCCGATCTATGGTGGAAGCACATGGAGGAAGAGGATCGAGTCAAATGGCACTTCTTCCTAGGAAGCGAAGCCACCATGGCCGGCGCCTGGGACACCATCTGGGACTGCGCCTGCAACATCCGCAAGGTTACCGACGCAGCCGATGTTGACGAAGACGGAAAGGACGTGAGGTA
>NZ_JAVWUP010000214.1:0-3781 GCF_036667095.1 Gordonibacter sp.
GTGAGTCGCTTGCGGGACGTTTTGAGGTGCTCCGTTCGACCCATTGGTTGCTTTCCGAAATGAGCGAAGCGTTCGACTATGGCATGGAGGACTATTTGCATTTCGGTGGATACCCCGGAGCGGCGGCGTTCAAATCCGACCCAGAGCGTTGGATTACCTACATGCGGGACTCGATTATCGAAGCAACGGTATCAAAAGACGTGCTCCAGATGGAGGACGTGCGCAAACCGGCCCTTTTGAGAAATCTTTTCATGTTGGGCGCTCAGTACTCAGCTCAGGAGATATCCTATCGCAAGCTGCTCGGACAATTAGACGACAAGGGCAATGCTGCCACTATGGCGCATTATCTGGAACTGCTTTCCGGGGCGGGGCTGATGGCGGGCCTGAAAAAATACGACCCGAAGTCGCTCGCTGTGCGCAGCAGCTCGCCGCGCCTTCTTGTGCGCGATCCTTCGCTTATGACGGCTACCTGGGGAGGCTCGATGGATGCCTTTTTCGGGAATCCCTCCTTACGTGGTCACTTGGTGGAAACTGCCGTTGGGGTAAATCTGCTTGCGCGAGCGCAGACGGAGCGTTTCGAAGTGCACTGGTGGAGAGACGGCGGCGCTGAGGTCGATTTTGTGGTGACGAAGGACGATCAGCTGGTTGCGATAGAAGTTAAAAGCGGGCGCATCAAAGGGACAAAAGGACTCACAGAATTCTGCTCTCGCTTTCCGAACGCAAAGCCGCTCGTTATAGGAGATCGCAATACCTCGATAGAAGACTTCCTCAGAGGAAGTGTGCCCCTGTTCGATTAGGGAGTTTGCGGGTAGCGCGAGGCCTGGGGAAAGTGGGCTTGCGGATGGAAGAGGTGGTTCGCCCGGTGGTCTGCGTGGTCGCATGTAGACCGTAAAGCTGTCGAGAACGGAATGCCTGAGCCCCTTCGCTGGTAGGCAGACGAAGGGGCTCAGGTGGGTTGCGCAAAAGGCGGCAGCTTACTTGTGGTAGTACCTATGCAGCTCGTACTTCGGCTCGCAGCACACGTTGATGCCGAGCGTGCGGTACAGCTTCTCGTCGGTCGACGAGATGATCACGCTGAAGAACGCGTCGCAGCCGCGCAGCTCGCCGGTGTGGTCGATGATCTCGGCGGCCAGCGGGTTCGCGGCGGAGCTGATGGACAGGGCGATGAGCGTCTCGTCGGAATGCAGGCGTGGGTTTTGGTGGTTCAGGTGCTCGGTCTTCAGATGGCAGATGGGTTCGATGACCTCGTCGCTGATCACGTCCACATCTCCCGTGCCAGCCAGTTCCTTCAGTGCATTGATCATCAGCGACGATGCGGCTCCCAGCAGGGCGGATGTCTTGCCGGTAACCACCTTGCCACCGGGCAGCGCCATAGCGCCGGCAGGGGCTCCTGTCACTTCTTCCTTCCAGAGCGCCGCGCTGCGGGCGGGGGAGAGGTTCGTGTTCACGCCTGCCTGGTTCATCAGCAGTTCGAGCTTTTCAACCTGGTCCTCGCCGATACCGGTGCGCTTCACCTCGACGGCGGTCTGGAAGTAGCGACGCACGATTTCCAGCTTGGCGGCGTCGCTTACCGCCTCGTCGTCGGTGATGGCCATGCCCGCCATGTTCACGCCCATGTCGGTGGGCGACTTGTAGGGGCAGGTGCCCGAAATGCGCTCCATCATGGTCCTCAGCACGGGGTAGGTCTCGATGTCGCGGTTGTAGTTCACCGTGGTCTTGCCGTAGGCTTCCAGATGGAAGGGGTCGATGGCGTTCACGTCGTCCAGATCGACGGTGGCGGCCTCGTAGGCTATGTTTACCGGGTGCTTCAGCGGCAGGCTCCAGATGGGGAAAGTCTCGTACTTCGCGTAGCCGGCTGCCACGCCGCGCTCGTGCTCGTGGTACAGCTGCGACAGGCAGGTGGCCATCTTGCCGCTGCCGGGGCCGGGGGCCGTCACCACCACCAGGGGACGCGCGGTCTCGATGTATTCGTTTTTTCCGTAGCCCTCGGCGCTGACGATGTGGTCGATGTCGTACGGGTAGCCGGCGATGGGGCGGTGTACGTGCGTCTTCACGCCCAAGCCCTCGAGTCGGCGGCGGAATGCATCGGCATCGGGCTGGCTTGCGTAGTGCGTGATGACCACGCTTCCCACGTAAAAGCCCATACCGCGGAAGATATCCATCAGGCGCAGCAGATCCTCGTCGTAGGTGATACCCAAGTCTCCGCGCTGCTTGGATTTCTCGATGTCGTTCGCGTTGATGGCGATGATGATCTCCACGTCGTCGACGAGTTGCTTGAGCATGCGGATCTTGGAATCGGGCTCGAAGCCGGGCAGCACGCGCGCGGCATGGTAATCGTCGAACAGCTTCCCGCCGAATTCCAGATATAGCTTCCCGCCGAACTGGGCAATGCGGTCGCGGATGTGCTCTGCTTGCAGCGCGATGTACTTGTCGTTGTCGAATCCGATGCGCATGGGACTGCGACACCCCTTTCGTGGTTGTGGAAGACGTGGCGAATGCGAGGCGCCGTGCTCTCTGGTCGCCGGGCGGCGGCACCGCGTACGATTATAGCCTACTTACGTTTCCGACAGATGAAATTGTGCGCAGCAGCCGCTTTGTTTGGTTTTCTAGTAAACTAGGTGGGTATTCCAAAAGCATCCAGAGCGAACGATCGAGTGAGCGGTTCTGCTGGGGCGGTGCGGGTTTTCCAGACGAGCACGTTGCATTATAAGGGAGAAGCTATGGCGGATCGGGCGGACGGTATCCCGCATGCGTTGCATCCTTTGGTAGGGGAATACCTCGCCCACTTGCGCGTTGAACGAGGGAGTTCTCCGCTGACTGTTTCCGCCTATACGCACGACTTGAAGGATTACCTGGCCTTTTTAGGAAAGCGCAGCATCTCGTCGATTGACGGCATCGATCGTGCGGTGGTGGTGGCTTACGAAGCCGACCTGGTGGCGCGCGCTTACGCGATAAGCAGCATCGATCGGCGCGTGTCGGTCGTGAAGGGCTTCCATCGCTTTTTGGTGCGCGAGGGCTATACCTCGCGCAACCCTACCGACACGGTGCAGCTGCCCAAGCCGCCCGAACGCCTGCCCGACGTGCTGACGGCATCGCAGGTCGATGCCATGATGGAAGCCTGTAGCGATCGCACGCCTCTGGGTTTGCGCAACCGTGCCATCTTGGAGGTGCTGTATGGCTGCGGTTTGCGGGTTAGCGAATGTACGGGGCTCGACTTGGGTGATTGCATTCTGGACGAGGGGTACCTGCGCATCGTGGGCAAGGGGAACAAGGAGCGCATCGCCCCCATATCGGGCGCTGCCTTGGAGGCCGTTGCCGATTATTTCGGCCACGCGCGCGTTGTCTTGACGAAGCCCTATGCCAAGCCGACTGCGGCCGTGTTCCTGAACGCGCGCGGTGGCCGCCTGACACGCCAGAGCGTGCATGCCATCGTCGCCGAAGCTGGTCGCATCATCGGCGTAGTCAATCTGCATCCTCATACGCTGCGCCACTCGTTTGCCACCCATATGCTGGAAGGCGGTGCCGATCTGCGTGTCATCCAGGAGATCCTCGGCCACGCCGACATCTCCACCACTCAGATATACACGCACGTGAATCGTGCCCATATCCGCGAAGAGTACCTCAGCGCCCACCCCCGTGCTTAATAGTTTGCTACAAGCATAGCAACGCAGCCCCTCTTTTCAGGGTGCTTCAAAATGTCTCGACGCTTCAAAAAGCTCACATGAAACACTAGCTCCACTAGCTCCACTAGCTCCACTAGCTTCGATCCCCCTTTGCGCAT
>NZ_JAVWUP010000215.1:0-3773 GCF_036667095.1 Gordonibacter sp.
CACCCCCCTTGATATGGATATGGTGAGGTCGCTAGAATCACTTTCCTACCAGGCCATACAACGGTGGAAAAGCAAGTTCCCCGTAGGACTGTTCAACGCTGCTCCGATGAAGCGGCATCATGTGGATTGGCTGATAACGCTGGAGGGTCTTTTGGCATCGGTTCCGCAGCTTGCGCGCGTACCTCTTTTCGCTGATGACGTTGCTCGTATAGCCATGCTTCTTTATCCCTACTGGGATAAGCACCGCAAGCGTACGTATCGGGTGCTGCTTGTGGCAGATGCAAGTTTTGAGCAGGCGGCCTACGGCGTGTATTGCATCGAGACGGGTCTGCCGTTTATCCAAGTAGTCGGGGTTGTGTCAGGGGAAGATCTGCTTTGCGAAGGTGGGGCTCGATCCCCTGCGTATGAGGACGTCGATTTCATTCTTGCTTTTGAGCCCATGGAATCGGCGCTTCCGCTCTGCCAAATCTCTCATTCGGTCGGCAAGGATGACTTGATGCATGTGATGGAATTCACCCTTAATTTTGAAGAGCTGTGGCGGGGCAGTCCCTTTGAAGTGAGTTCGCGCAAGCTCAGCCAAGAGTCGATTCGAGATACCGTGCAAGCGGTGTACTGGGATTTAAGAAACGATGGCATCGTAAAGGCAACATTCGAGGAATTCGCTGAACAATTCGAGTCTCATTGTGCTATTTCGACGGACCATATGACAACCGCCCTCTGTTTGAAACGCACGGCAACGACGGGTCTTCGCGTCTACGAAACCAGCGAGCTTCATGTCGTGCAGCCAGTTGCTTCGCTGTCGGTTCTCTATGTTGCGGAGCGGGATCGCACGAGCCTGAGCGAGATAGTTGCACGATTCAACCGGTCTATCAAGACAAGCATTCGAGGGGAGCATGCCTACAGCATTCCGCCTTCCGTGACGTACTAACGCAGGGCGACAGACCGCTCTATTCAGGGAGCGCGTGGTGTATGCGAGGGGTTGTTGAAGTAAGCAAAAGAGGAGCCACGGGGTTAAAGCCGTGGCTCCTTCTCATTTTCGTGGTGCGACCGACAGGAGCGCCACTTTGATGAAAGCCTGCTACAGGCTACTGCCTTGAAGGGGCCGAGGCGACTTAGGCGCCTTCAGTTTGGAGCGAGTCTGTATCGACAGCAGGTTGTTTTGCTTGTGCGGTAGCGATTTCTGCCTCGTTTTCCTTGCGAGCCACCTTGACGAAGGGGGTGCTCAAGAGGCTGAGTAGAACGATCACGCCACCTACGGTGAGTGTCGTGCGCAGCGCGTTGGTGCGGGCATCGGCGTTCGCAGCCACCAGGGCGGCCATCTCCTCTTCGGAAGTGGTAACGCCAGCCATTGCGGTGACGAAATTCTCGTTGCTCATCATGTCGACGTTGTGCTGAGCCACAGCGGCGCGTGTTTCTGGCGAGATGGACTCGTTGGTACTGATGCTTCCGGCGATGCCGGAGTTGAGCCCTATGAGAAGGGTGGCGCCGAGGGCAGCAATGGAGATAGCATAACCTACGTTGCGCGAGGTAGCCTGCACGCCGCCTGATTGCGAGGCGTCGCGGTCGTTGACGGCAAGGGCGACAACGTTGCTGGCGTGAGCGCTGAGACAGCCTTCGCCGAGGCCGATAACAACGGCACCGACCCACAGGAGCGCAGACACGCTGTCAGAGCTGATGGAAAATACGATGGCGATGGTGCCTGCCCCAATAAGGGCGTATCCGAATTGCAGGGCCGTGCGCGGATGCATTTTAGGAGCGACCTTGGGAATACCTAGAGCCAGCAAGAACATGGGGACGCCGATGGCGACGGCGATGAGGGACGCCTGCATTGCCGACCAGCCGGCAACACGCTGGAGATAAGGCACTACTAAAAGGGTGATCATGGCGCTGGCGAAAAAGATCTGGAAGCTGCATAGCAGACCGGCAAGCACTTGCGGAGTTTTGTAAAAGGACTGCGGCAGCAGTGCACAGCCGTTCTTCGCTTCAACTTTCTTCTCCACGAACATCATAATGGCCAGCACTATGAGGCCAGCGAGGGTAAGCACAGGGGCCGGCGAGAATCCAAGAAGGGAGAATGGAGCGGCAGCCGTGGGCGCGATCAGGCCCCATACGGAAATACGGGAAAGGCCTACCAGGAACATGAACAGGCCCAGGGCAGCCAAGCCCGTGCCGACGTAGTCGAATTTCAGCTTGCCCGGAGCCTTTTCGATGGGCGGCAAGGAAAACGAGGCGGCGAATACGATCAGGAAGTAACAAGCAAGAATGCCAAAGGTGATGCGAAAGCCCATAGCATCCATGAGAACGCCAAAGAGGATGGGTAAAATGGTTGCAATGCCCGACGCTGCACCAATGCAGCCAAATGCTATGGCGCGGTTTTTTCCGCTATGGTAGATGTTGGGAATAAGGCCTAGAACTGCGGGAATCATAAAGCTTGCGCCGAGACCCACAAGGGTGCGCCCGCCCCAGGTGAGCAGCATCATGCTGGGGGAAAGGGCGACGACTACTTCGCCTGCGGCGCACAGCAGCACGCCAATGCGGAAGCTCTTCTTCCATCCGATGATAATGCCCATCATGCCGCCGGCAATCATGAGGGCGCCGGCTACGAGGGAATAAACCATATTGGCAAGCTGGAAGTCTGCGGTTGTTGAGCCGAACGCGTTTGCTAAGGCGGTTGCGGCTAGGGACATGGCCGAGTTTTCTCCAGTGGTGCCAATCTGGGCCATGACTAAGACCAAAATAGGTGCTATGAGAAACTTTTCAGCCCCTTTTGTCGTGGGTGATGCTTCTGACATAGTTGCCTCCTCCTTGAAGTGTAGTTGTTTTCCGTGCGCTGACGGGTTCTATTATCCAAAGGACGCGATCAGATGAAAGCATTAGAACTTCCTTATATAAAGAAGAAAAACATGTTTTTTGAATAATGAACGGAAAGTAGAAATGCAAATAAGGAGGTGGGTTGGTTTTTTGAAAGAGTGCTGAGCTGTCGAATGTCAAATTACTTCATTAACTACAGAAATTGCGGTGCACCAAAGGTGAAAGAAAACTCC
The DNA here is from genome assembly GCF_036667095.1 of Gordonibacter sp. Lineage (NCBI taxonomy): Bacteria > Bacillati > Actinomycetota > Coriobacteriia > Eggerthellales > Eggerthellaceae > Gordonibacter > Gordonibacter sp. The sequence continues at coordinate 3,045 of NZ_JAVWUP010000215.1, forward strand.
GTATAGTGAATTTTGCAACGAGACAGCCGACGCTTAATGCGCTGACATCGGCTCAATTGTTGGGAAGCATCAATAAAAAGCGTCTTAAGCAGTGTGCGTGAAGGCGCTTCCAGGAGAGGAGATCGATTAATGAAGAAAATATTCTACGGTGGCCCTATCATCACGATGGATGAGGCGAATCCTCGTGTGGAGGCGGTACTCGTCGAGGACGGGATTATTGTTGCAGCAGGTGGGTACGACAACGTAGTTGCTCAAGCGGGCGATGAGGTCGATCGCGTTGACCTGCAGGGCAGTGTTATGATGCCGGGTCTCTTTGAGCCCCATGCTCATCTTGATGTGGCGGCGTGCATCCATAAGTCTGCCTTTATTGGTGGGTTGCGCTATGACACGGTAGAAGAGGTTCTGTCCCAGATAAAGCGCGCGGTTGACGATACCCCGGAGGGCAAATGGGTGTTCTGCTTCGGCTTGGATTACCTGATTAATCGTGACTTGCCCGAGCTCGATCGACATTGGCTTGACGGCATTACCACCAACCATCCGTTATGTGTGCTGGTGCAATCCATGCATACCGGATTCTTGAACAGCAAGGCACTTGAAGTCATGAGCATTACACGCGAGACACCCGACCCGCGTGACGGACATATCTACAAGGATGAAGCCGGTGAGCCGACGGGCGTGCTGACCGAACAGACGCTACTGTTCCCCATTATCTTGGCATGGATGGGTGAT
>NZ_JAVWUP010000216.1:0-3773 GCF_036667095.1 Gordonibacter sp.
CTGCTTATCGTCGTTCGGTTGCGAGCTGAATGCTTGCTGCATTGCTTGCAGATTGGCGCGGGTGCTTGTGCGGTAAGCTCGGGCACGCTAAAATGCCCGCATGTCAAGAGCGCTGAATCGCTCTTACGTGCATGGGGGATAGTATTCTTCGTTCGGGAAAAATAATCTACAACTGCTAAGGTTGAATTGGGTTTTCAAGGTAAAACGCTCTCATACCCAAATGTTGAGGAGTAGATATGACAGGTGATCTGTCTGCGGAAACGGCTTCTGACGACGCCAGAACGCCCGACGATCTGAGATTGACGTACGTTCTTGCGACCGTCGGTTTTGCGCTGCTCATAGGGTGGGAGTTGTCGGCGACGTTCAGTCCTTCCCTCGCGCTCCTAGCATTTTGCGACATACGCGAAGCATCTGCTTTGCGTATTGTTTCCGTTTCCACGTTGGCCACCACGTTTGCTCTCTGTGCGCGAAGGGCAGATTGGGTGTTTGAAAATCGCAATCGACTGTTTGCGATTGGGTCGTTAGTGGCCCTTCCTGCGGTGGCCAATGCGTTCGTAAATAACGCGTTCGAGGGCATTCCTTTTATCGCTTCTCTCGTTTCGTGGGCTTTGTTGGGCGTTGCCCAGGCGAGCATCATGATGCATTGGTGCGTGTTTTTTAGTCTTATCCCTACGAGGCGTACAGCGGTGTGTGTCAGTTTGGGATCCATTGGGGGTACGCTGCTGTTCGTTTTAGCGAACGCCTCCGACACGCAATGGCTGAATCTGTTCGAAATTGCACTGTTCATCGTGGGCTCGGTTGGTTTAGCGGCGTTTCTGTCCACGCGCATTCCCCCTGAACGCATCCTGTCGATAGAAAAATTTCGTCGCACCACCGTGCTGACCGTGCCCGCTTCGTTGTCGGTGGCTTGCCAAGGGGCCGTATACGGGTTCATGACCATCGAGTTGTGCTCTATGGGTCCGATTGTGGCGCTGATAGGCGGAGCGAGCGGCATAGCCGGTGTACTCGTTGCGCTTCTTTGGGCTTTGCTTGGGTCTAAAGTTGATATTGATATGGCTATTGTGCAGCGTATATCGCTGCCCATACTCATCGCAGGGATACTGCTGTTCCCCTTTTTCGATGGGGCGGGGAAGGTGGTCTGCGGTGGTATGGTGGTTGCTGCGCTTGCCCATTCGACCATTGTGGGATGGTGTACGACGAGTATCGACAACTATGAGTTCAGACTCCATCCTATCGATCGTTTCGCCTTGCGGCAGGCCCCCAGTAACATCGGTTTTTTTGTCGGGGCTATCGTTGCATTCGTCATTTTGTTTGTCTACCCGCTTTCGGGAACACAGCTCAGTTTGCTGATGGTGGTGTTTGCCCTTGTGGTTATCTTGATGTTTTGCGTGTACGGGGGCGATGACGCGAAGATGAGAAGGAGGCTCAACGAGCTTCTGGCACCTCCGATTGCGAATAACTCTTCCGGTGGTGCGGGCGGCGAACAGAGCAGCCAGGCGGGTTTTTTCAGAAAACGATGCGATTGTGTATCCGAGCGTTACGGGTTGACGCCGCGCGAAGAAGAGGTGTTCTTCTTGTTGGCGAAGGGTCGAAACGCTGAGTACATCGCCGAGCAGCTCGTGGTGAGTTCAGCGACTGCTAAGTCGCACATCTATCACATATACCGCAAGCTAGATATCAACTCACAGCAGCACCTTATGAACATTGTTGAGGAGTGTGATGAGGCGTAAAGCCTCCCGAAAGATCGCGCCCGCGCTTCCTTAGAGGGGTTCTGAACAAGAAGCAAGGGCGCTTGGGAGAGATATTGTTGTAGAAAGATCACTTGTTTCACACCTCAACATTTCAGTATGAGATGAAAAGCCTCCAAAAAATCGATATCAGCATTAGCAGCGGTAGACGGGCGGAGCCTACCGAAAAATACTGTAAGCATGATGCAAGGGACTTGTGGAGACTCCCGGGCAAAGGGGAAGAGCAATCCGCGGAAGGGGGTACAGAGAGGCATTTTCGTTTAAATTCATGTTTGCGCGAAAACAAGGAGGTACAAGGTTATGGAAAACACCGACGTCCCTATGCCGAAGCGCCTGATTGGGATAGGCCTGGCTATCGTCTGTATCGCAGTGTCGATGATGGTGCCGGCAAGTGAGGCGCTCTCGCACCAGGGTGCCGTGGCTCTTGGTATTCTCGGTGCACTCGTGTGCTTATGGGTCACTGCCGCGTTACCCCTGGGTGTTACGGCCCTGCTCGTTGTTGTGCTGTGTCCGGTGCTCGGTGTTGTCGATGGGCTTGGTAAGGCCATCGGCGGTTTCGCCAGCCCTGCGCTGCTGTTTATTATTGCCGTGTTCTCAATGCCTGTCATTATGCTCAAGACCAACTGGGGCGTACGCCTTATCAATGCACTCATTGGCTGGACAGGAGCGAACTCCCGCAAGCTCGTACTCGGCTTCATGATTGCTACAACGCTCGTCTCCACGGTCATGTCCGATGTACCCTGCACGGTGCTGTTTCTTGGCTTCGCGCTGACCATCCTCAAAGCCGCCGATGCCAAGCCGCTACAATCCAATCTCGGTCGCTGCCTTATGATCGGTATTCCTATCGCTGCCGTCACTGGCGGTATGGCCACTCCCGCTGGCAGCTCGTTTAATGTGGTGGCCATGAATATCTTGCAGCAGGCCACCGGCACTTCGATCTCGTTTCTGGACTGGGCGATTGTTGCTCTGCCCGTCGTTATCGTTATGACGCCGATCTCTTGGTTCTTTATCACCCAGCTGATCAAGCCCGAGCCTATCGCCGATTCCTGCCTGCAGGGCATCCGTGACCAGGCTGCCAGTGCTCGCAAGATTGAGGCTTACGAGATTAAAGCCATCCTTATCATTGGTGCCATGCTCGTACTGTGGATCGTCGGCAACTGGATACCCGTCCTCAATGCCACGGTTGTTGCTCTAATCGGCTTGACCGTCATGTTCCTGCCGGGCATGGATCTGCTCTCCTGGAAAGAGTTCCAGAATTCCGTGCCGTGGGGCATCGTTATCATGTGCGGAACCATTATGTCTATGGGTGGCGTGGTTGAGGCCACAGGGGGTGCGGCATTCCTTGCCAATGCCATTGCTGGTAGCGGCGTGATGGGCTTGGGGTTCTTTGCGGCTTTCGCTATCCTGCTCGCGCTCATCTACCTGTTGCACACGGTCTGCCCTATCGGTGTGGCCATTCTCGGCATCTTCCTGCCAATCATGATCACGCTGTGCGCAAACTTCGGTGTGTCGCCAGCTGTGCCCACCATTGCGCTGGCAGTGGTCGTTGCGGGCAACTATCTCATGCCCGTGAATCCGACCGTCATGCTCACCTATGGCGAGGGGTACTACACCTTTGGCGACATGTTCAAGACCGGCATCGTGCCCTCGATTGCTCTTGTGCTGATCATGGCTGCCTGGATGCCGTTTATCGTGGGGCTTATGGGAATATAGGAGCCTGCGCGAGGCGTGTTCGAGCGCAAGCTCGCAGAGGTCTGTCAATGCGGTACCTGCCACGAGCTTTCTGAGAATTGCCCAGCAGTATGCCGGAGCCGAAAGGACCCTTCTCGGTCCTTTCGGCTTATCCTCTTTGGTAAGGTTTTGCTCAGTCAAGGCAGTCGAGGCGCGATCAAGAAGTCATGCGGCCTGGTGTCTCGCTCACTTCGTCTTAATAAATCACTCTGCAAGCTGTATTCCTGCGATTCTTCTGTGGGAACGTCTCAATAACTTCGAGTGCTTGAAGGTGGGGAAGCGGTAGGGCCCCGA
>NZ_JAVWUP010000217.1:0-3769 GCF_036667095.1 Gordonibacter sp.
CGAAGTTCTTCATTAGTTGATAGAATCCGCGACCCTTTACTCCCACAAGGTCATCTTCTTCCATCTCGACGTCTTTGAGATAGACTTCGTAGGTGGCCATCATGTTGTTGCCAATCTTATCGAGTTTCGCCATCTCGACACCAGGACGATCTAGAGGCATGAGATACATGGACATGTCGCGCGCGGGCTTTTCGTTTTCGAAGTCACGCACGAGGCACAGCATGTACGGAGCGCAATTGGCACCTGTATTGAATGTCTTGCATCCGTTCACGTATAACTTTCCATCACGCTTCGTGACGGTCGTCGCCATTGCGTTGCTGTCAGAGCCAGCTTGCGGTTCGGAAAAGCCGAGGGTGAATGGCTTTATTCCCTTGAGTCCGAGCTCCATAACGGCTTTCTGTTGTTTCTCATTACCGAACGCGAGCATGTCATCAACGGCGAGAGATTGGTTGACCCAGGTCAGAGATGGCCATCCAAGCGACATCGCTTCTTCAACTACCATAACTTGGGTCAGGATGTCCGCAGGGGTTCCACCGTGTTCTTCAGGAATGCCAAGTGATGCAAAACCCGCATCTACCATATCTTTGGCGGCTTTCTCGGGATATCGGTGTTCCTTATCGCACTCTTTGAAGTACGAATCGAAATTGCCTCGCTCCATCACCTCGTGTAGACTCTCATGCAAGAGTTCTTGTTCGTCGGTTTTGCAAGAATAAATTCCGGCCTCCATTCTTCGATGATTCGTCTGATTGATAATCGTCGGACCGTTAATAACAAACTTCGCTTAGGATAGAGAAGATTGTCGGACCGTTAATACCAAACTTCGTTTAGGATAGAGAAGATGATGCGCATAACACAAATGACAATATCAAAGAAGGTAATACAAGGGATAAGAGTGGTGCTATAGTTTTTGTTGGGGAGCTATTCAAATATTGCATCAACATTAAGGGGGAGTATCGTGGAAATCAGTCATCTAGAGGAGTTTTCGACACTGGTCACCTACGGAAGCTATACGTCAGCGGCCAAAGCTTTGTTTGTTTCCCAGCCTTCGCTGAGCCGACATGTCGAAGCGCTTGAAAAGGAGCTGGGGCAAGACCTCCTTTTCATAGACCGCAAATCCAATCAGATGACGCTGACGAAGGCTGGGCAAATCGTATTAGAGCATGCATCCGAGATCAACGCATCTTTTCACAATATGCTTTCCAAGCTTGATGACATATCTAGCATGAAGCCCGAGTGTATTCGCATTCAGAATCTCCTCCACCTCGAGTCCATGTATGATGGCATCTTTGAAGCGGTGCAGAACACCGAAGCGCAATACTCCAATGTCGCCTTCGATTACGTGTCTATAGACCGATCGTTCTCCCCTTGCGATGCGATTCTTTCTGATCAGGTTGATATTGCATTTCGCTTTTCTCTGACTTCCGAAGAGTATCTCTCAGCGGACAATCTCGATAGGGATGATGAAGACTTTATCCACATTCCTATTTTTGATTTTCATGGAATACTTGGGCTCGGGATTGAAAAATCCTCTCCGTTGCTACTGAAGAAAGAGTTGTCTCTTCGAGACTTCATTTCTCAACCGTTCTATGTTCCCGCGCAACGACATAGCGACGATCTCGTCAATGATTTTGTACAGCTTTGCAAGGAAGAAGGTTTTTCTCCTATTATCAAACGGGTTGCTGCTCGAGATCAGCTCGATTTCTATTCGAGGAAACCTAAAGATGGGGTTTTTTTCATTACGCGCATGGGCAACGATGGCCATACGGCGTTTGATAGATATGTTAAAAACAACATGACTGTAATCCTTCCAGGGAGGCCCAACGGAAATCACTACATTAATGCAACGCTTATTGCGAAGAAGGGTAGACACAGCGAAGCGTTCAGCTATCTTCTCGAGCAAATAATTACCATCGAAAAAAATCGACAAGCGGAGTCCCTCCAATAACATCAACGAGAAAGATTTGTGGCACCTTTCGTTGTTGGGCAAGCGTCTGCCAAATTGAGCGTGCTGAAGGTTATGCAAATTATGTTTCATATTATGCATTCATTGCATAAGTTACTTGCGCTGTCTATCCGAAATGAATTAAAACTTGTGTGATGGCAAACCGCTTGCGAACTTCTATTCTCTTCTGTGACATTAAAACCGTGTGAATTGCGTCGAAGCTTACTTCTTCGAGCAGCTTGACATGAGTCAAAGAGAGGAAATACCTATGAAAACGGTTGTTGCACTCAAAATTGTTCCAGATGATCAGGATATCCAGATGTTCGCTGATGGCTCGTTAGACTACTCTAAGGCTAAGAGCGTTGTGTCTGCATATGACCTGAATGCCATCGAAGCCGCCGCGCAGCTGGCTGCGACGAACGAAGGTTCCGTGGTTGTCGCTGTGACGGTGGGTCCCGCCTCCATCGACGACTCCAAGTTGAAAAAAAATGTGCTTGCTCGCGGTGCTGATGAGCTGTTTATGGCTGCCGATGACGCGTATGCCAACATGGACGCTCATGCGACGGCCGAGGCGCTGTCGGCCCTGATTGGCAAGGTGGGCGCGTATGATCTTATTCTATGCGGCGACGGATCCGCCGACAACTATTCTCAGCAGGTTGATGTGCAACTGGCCGCGAAGCTGGGCTTGCCCGTGGTGAATGCTGCCACAAAGATTACTGCTAAGGGCGCTGTCCTGGAGGTCGAGCGCACGCTCGAGGATGCGGTCGAGGTTGTGGAGGTGCCGCTACCGGCCATTGTTTCCGTATCGCCCGACATCGCGCTGCCCCGCATTCCTGGCATGAAGGATATCCTTGCCGCCGGTAAGAAGCCGATGAACGTGGTTGGTGCCGATGTGGCACCAGCTTGCACGCTCGAAACGGTGTCCTGCCTTGCTCCTAAGCAAGCTGATCGCAAGCAGGAGATCCTCGAGGCTTCAGCCGACGGTGCCATCATGCAGTTCGCCGCCGCCCTAAGGGCTTCGCTGTAAACTTCCCTCACCCATCCTCATGCATACAGAAAGGTAGAGTTGATATTCATGAAAGCACTCGTTATTGCTGAACGCGCAACTGCCGCCCGGGAACTCGCCGCCGGCGCCCGCACCATGGCCGATGAAGTCGTCCTTGTTTCCTTCGGAGAGGTTCCCGAGGGCGTTGCTGACAGGATCGCCCATATCTCCATACCCTCTGGCTCCGTTGTTGACGACGGAGCCGACACTGTGGTCTTCGTGTTCGACACCGAGCAGCCGTCTGTCGTGCTGGTCGAGCCGACCCGCCATATGAAAACGATTGCGGGTAAGGTGGCCGCCCGCGCGGGCACATCGGTTATCACTGACGTCATATCTTTCGAAAGCGGTGTAAAAAGCTTGTATTTTGGCGGCGTAGCTGAACGTGTGCAGAAGGCTGCAGGCGACGTGGCCGTCTACACGGTAGCCGCAGGCGCTTTCGAGGGTGTCGAGGCCTCCGGCGCGAATGTCGTCGAGGACATCGCCTGGGTTGTCCCGGCGAATCCTGTGAAGCTCATTTCGTCCAAGCCTATCGAGAAGAGTGGCGTAGATTTGACGAAGGCCGACATTGTCGTAGCAGCCGGACGAGGATTTGCTGAAAAAGAAGATCTTGAGATGGCGGAGGTTCTATGCGACAAATTGGGTGCGGGTCTCGGGTGCTCTCGCCCGCTCACCGAGGGAGTCGACTGGCTACCTACCGAGATATATCTTGGCGTTTCTGGTCTTATGCTGTCGCCGAAGGTGTACATCGGTGTTGGCATCTCTGGGCAGATGCAGCACATGGT
>NZ_JAVWUP010000218.1:0-3752 GCF_036667095.1 Gordonibacter sp.
GCTAGCCCTGCTTCAGCGAGTGAATGGGTCCGGAGCCTTGTTCGGCGCTTTGCCAGCCTCGCCGTTGCTGGACTGCTGGGGATCGCATCCTCCCAGCAGGCCAGCGGGGGTTGCAAGCGCCAAAACCACCAGCAGCGTTGCAAGCAGCTTCTTGCTTTTCATGGCAGACGTCCTCGCTTTCTTAGATGTTCGCATGGATGAAGTCCATGCCGAGAATGTCCTTGACGGCCAGCCAGGCGAAGCATTGGCCGTGGCCGATGCCGGAACCCATGACGTTGGGCGGGTATACGTTGCCGTAGAAGGAGCCAGCGGTATTGCCTGCGGCGTAGAGGCCGGGAATAGGCAGACCCTTTTTGTCCAGTACGCGGCAGCGTTCGTCGTTCTTGAGTCCTCCGCGGGTGGAGGTCATGGATGAGCAGTGCTTGGAGGCGTAGAAAGGCGGCGTGTCGATGGCGGTCATCCACAGGGGGTCCTTGTAGAAGTCAAGGTCCTTGCCGCCTGCGCACAGATCGTTGTAGCGTTTGAACGAGGCTGCGAAAATGTCCTTGTCGAAGCCGCAGTGCTTCCCGAGCTCCTCGATGGTGTCGAACTTGAAGGTCACGCCGTTGGCGACGTTCTTGTCGACCTCCTCTTGGGTGTTGGAAGCCGTGTAGTCCTCGACCATGTAGCCGCCTTGGGGAACCTTGGACTCCCATGCGCTGTCCCAGATAGTCCATGCGCAGCCGTCGGGCGTGCAGGTGAGTTTGGGGATGGAAGGCGACTGGAACGGAAGGTTCTCGGCCATAAGGCGACGGCCCGCCCCGTCGACCATGAGCATGGGCAGGTTGGCTACGCCAGCATAGAAGTGCGTGCCGTCGAAGGTAGTGGGCAAGGTGCCGTCCATCATGACGGCTGCGAAGGGCCAAAGGTCGCCACAAGCGAACTCGTCCATGTCCGCGCCGATCCATATGCCCATCTTCTGGCCGTCGCCCGTGTCGTTGGTGTTGATGTTGTAGCGGATGATCTTGCCGAGCGTGACGTTGTAATGCTCCATCATCTCGCGGTCGGCCGCCATGTCGCCCGTGGTGAGCAGGACGCCCTTGGCAGCGTTGTACTTGATGTACTCCTCGGACTCGTTCTTGGCGATTACGCCTGTGCAGCGCCCGCTATCATCGAGGACCAGCTGTACGGCTGGCGTGCTGTAATGGAAGGTCGCTCCCTTCTCGGTGGCGTACTCTTCCATGATGCCGGTCCAGTCCACCTTGCCTCCAGTGGCGAAGAACTTGCCCTCGGAATCGGCGAAGAAGATCATTTGCGCGAACGCCTGCCAAAGCGGGCTGGCACCCGGCATATCGATGCCGTCGTTGGTGATCTTATAGTCTTTCAGGGAGGCTGCTGGGATGAGCTGGTAACCCTTCTCGTTGAACACGCTCTCGAGCCAGTCGATGTAAGGGCCGGAATTGTCGAACCAGAGGCCGTACGACGACATGCGACCCTGGACGCCGTTGCTGATAGCCCAGGTCGAAGTGATGAACTCCTCACGGTCGGTTGTCAGGTTGAGCTTGGTTTGCAAGCCAGAATTGAATCCGGCCGTGCAAAGGCGCGCGATGCCGTAGGAGCTGCCTTTTTCGAGCACGTGTACCTTGGCGCCGTTTTCTGCTGCCAACATGGCTGCGGGCAAGCCGCAGATGCCGGCACCGCAGATGACGATGTCGCAGTCGACGGTTTCGACGATCTCGCTATCCGGGATGGGGTCGGGTGCCGTCAAGAATGCGGGCTGGCCGGAGGCTGTGGACTCGGCTCCGCCCGCTGCGGCGTTTGCCTCGGGTGCTGTCTTATTGGCGGACGTATCCTTGGGTGCCGGGCTTGCGCAGCCGGTTATGGCTCCTGCCATTGCCGTGCCGACACCAGCGAGTGCGGCGCCTACGAGAAAATCGCGTCGGGATACTTTCCTGCCTACACTGCTGGTTTCGATAGTCGTCTCGGTCTTATCCTCCATGGTTCCCCTTCCTCCGTTTTCTGGCCGACGGGGTGTTGGACGTCGGCCCTTGTGTAGGATCGTAGAGGGTGCAAGGCCCCTAACCATAGATGTAACCTTGCCAAAAGACGGGTTATTTACCCTAACCCCCTTAGATGACCTGCGAATATATAATTACCGCCCTGCGCAGTTTGAAGCTCAAAACACTTGCTATAGCTTCGGCTTCTCTTCTAAAATCTGAGGAGGCTGCGGCTCAGGGGAGGGTCGGCCATTGCGACGAGGGGCGGGGGATTCTATGGTTGGGGGACATTCGTCCAGGATGAGGTCGTTTGCGAGGTCTTTTCTTGCCTACGCAAGCTACTGGTATTTGATCGGTCCGGCTTTCGGTGTGTCTTTGCAGCTTTACCTCAATTTTCGATTCGGTTTGGTACGTGCGATGGGAACTGCTACTTTTCCTGACATCATCTGCGTATTCAGCTGTTTTGTGCTGGTGTGCTATATCGTGGCGACGTTTTTCGTGACTACGCGCAGGCAGCGAAATGTCGTTGCCTTGGCCGCGCTGGTATGCGGGATTGCCTCCATGGTGGCAATAGAGCTGCCGGGCTTGCTCGGCATATCGTTGGGCTGGGTGCCCCTTGCCGGCATGCTGCTGTTCTCGTTTTTCTTCATGACCTGCTTGTTACTGTGGTTCGAGGTATTTTCCTGCCATGACAGCATGCTTTGCCTGGTCTATATTCTGCTTACCTCTGCCTTGGCGGGTATGCTCTGCTGGTTTTTCATAGGCCTTGAGGGGTCGCGTTTGCTCTGCGCCCTTGTGATAGCGGTTGCATGTGCCTATGCGACGCTGTATAAGGGCCTTCGGGGTACGGCGGAACTGAACTCCCTTCAAAGCGAGCAGCGTGTTCCCGCCCGCCCTTCCGTGTGGTTGTTGGTCGTGACCTTCTTCTTCGGGCTCGGTTTCATGTACACCACCGGTGTAACGTCGTTGGAGGCGTTCCATAATGTTTTCGACTGGACGAATATTGTCTATGCGCTGGTGCTCTGCGCGCTGGCGCTAGCGTTTTCGCGGAGGATTCGCATATCTCTGCTCTTTTACCTGGCAGCGCCTATGGTTATGGCAGGTATTTTGCTGACGCTGTTCAGGAATCCGCTGTACCTATCGCCGAGCGTGTTGAGCAATGCGGGGTTGTTCACCTATCTGGTTTTCGTGCTCGTGCTGTATTGCGCCATCTGTCGGGAGCAGAATTCGGAGCCGTTGCGCGCATCGTGCTTCCTAATTCTGAGCTTCTATGTTGGATTGTTGGCCGGCCGGCAGCTTTTTGTCGCAGTGGATCAGATTATCGGCCAAGGTGCCGACGAGGCTCTGGCGAACAGGTTCCATATGCCCTTGGAAGTCGCTATCGTGGTGGTTATGGTAGTGTGCACGATGATAGGCATGCGCATCATCGATGAGATAGTCTCGCGTGATTTGTCGCGGCCGCAATTGGCGCATATCACGGCCTACGAAAGCAGCGAGACGAGTACCCGTATAGCCACCGTGTACAAGCTGAGCGACCGTGAGCGCGAAGTGCTTTGCCTGCTCTTGGAGAACAAATCGGCTACCGAGATTGCTGCCGCCATGGTCATCGCCCACGGTACCGCGAAGACTCACATCAACAACATCTACAAGAAACTCGACATCCATACCCGCGAGGAGCTGTTTGCTCTGGTTCCGGGAAGGTTCAAGTGATCCTTGCGGTTGTTCGCTATCTTGCTGCCTTATCTGCGCAGGTGCTGCATCGAGGGTAGGTACTGT
>NZ_JAVWUP010000219.1:0-3749 GCF_036667095.1 Gordonibacter sp.
GATGTCTTAGTGCGCTAACCAATACCGAGGGCGCAAAGCGCGCGCCCATGCGCTAGCAAAGAGAGCCTGCCACATGTCCAAAAGACCTGGCAGGCTCGTTGTATATAACGGCGGCAAAGCATACGTACAGTGCGTTAATCGAGCCAGACGAAGATTCTATAGACCTATTGTCAAGTTATGTTAATGTTGGTTAAGGAAGAATACTGCATGTGCGTTATGCTCGCGTCGGTTTTGGCGGGCCATTCTCAAATAGCAAAAAACTGGGCGGCAGTCTGATCCTGCTTTCTGGTAAAAAGAGAGCATTATATTTGCGTGAACTGGTGGAACGGGTTAGCTCTTTGATTTTTCGTAGCACCATTATGCTATAGTAAGACACTGAGTTCTTAATCCCCAACAAAGAGAAGTCCATGAACGCTCACCTGCATCTCGACAGGAAAACCCTGATTCTTATCGCCCTGGCATCAGCTGGATTCGGTCTCCTTCAGAGCGCCCGTCTCTTTGATCTGAACTCCGGTCCCTATAGCTCGCATCCTTACGCGCTTGTGGGGCTGACGGTAGAAGGGCTTGTCTTTGTAGTTGTGGCTATGCTGTCCTACTTTGGGCGTATTGACAAGGCCGATTTGCTTTTTCGCATAGCCGCTGGCGTTGGTGTGGGGTATGTCTTGCTTGCTGCGGCAGGCAGCAGCCATCCGGCCGTTCTTATATGTATGCAAATTACCGCTGGAGCTAGTTGGTCGCTTGCTATTTTGTGTTGGATGGAAGTGTTTACGAGTTACAAGCCTGTCTACTCGCTGCCCATGATTGCGTTTTCGTTTGTTATTAACACGGTGGTGCCACCGCTCGCTCGCATGCTCTTTCCTGGCGGGCAGCTAGTCATGCTTGTGGGAATGCTTGCGCTGTCGATGGCTGCACTGTTCTATTGCTTGCGCAGCAACGAATATGTTGCTGGTATCATGAAAGAAGATGTCGTTCCGCTTACCTCGATGGCGGAGGCTCTTTCCCGTACGAAACGAGCTGTGGCAGGTGCGTGTGTATTTTCGCTTGTGTGTGGCTTTGTGCTTGAGATTGATATTTTTAGTGGGTTGCAATATGCGCAGACCAATCTCACAGGTTTTTTTACTATCTTTATTTCTGTTTTGCTACTAGTCGTGTTGTTGGTGTTGCGTCCTCGCAAGGCAAACGTGGATTATATAAGTCCTATTGTTGTATTGTGCCTTGTTTCTATTTTACTGCAGCGAAGTTTTGGTATGGGGAATCCACATGCAGCCGGATCGCTTATGGTGTCCTTTCTTATAACATTTTATGTACTGCTGTGGCTTATGTTTATTAGTGAGGCACACGAGCGCAAGCTGCCGGCATTCTTCTTGCTCGGCTTGGCGCTAGGCGTGGCTCGTCTTTCGGTAGCGTTGGGGCGTTTTGCGGCACAAACTTTGCTGGAACATATGGCTCTTGACGTGCGTGCGGCACTGCTTGGAGGCGTGTGGGTGCTGGTCTTGGCGTTGTCTTTCATATTTTGTAGCTACTTGCGCTACGTTGCAAAGCTGCATACTCCCTTACCTGATGATACGCCCGAGCAGCCTTTCCATGAAACCTGGGATCATCCGGCGGAAGCGGCCTGGCAGCACGTATCGCATGTCTTTCACCTAACAAAACGAGAGTGCGAAATAACCAGGGAGTTTGCAGCTGGCCGCAGTGCACGACACATCGCAAGTCAGCTCGTACTGTCTGAGCATACGATAAAAACGCATTTGCGACATGCTTATGCAAAAATGGACGTCCACTCGCGCCAGGAGTTGCTCGATCTTATGGAGGGACTTTCGGGTCGTACGCGCGTGGAATTGTTTGAAGGTGAACGCGCTGAATCGCGCGAGCCAGGAAACAACCCGGCTCGCGTTGAATAAATTAAAGTTATTGTTTTGCCAAGGCCGCACCCGTAATACGACCCATGGTAAGTGAGCTAGAGTTAGAGCAATGACGCACAAAATTACGGTTATACATGAAGCGATGTGTTGTTTCGCCCACTGCATACAAACCTGCTATGGTTGAGCCGTCTTCACGGATAACCTGACAATCGACATTGGTTTTAATGCCACCCATGGTGGCCACGAATGACGGCACGAATGTTACCGCATAGTACGGACCCACACCGTAGGGCATCAACTTTTCTGCCTTTTTATTGAAAGTGGCATCCAGACCGTCTTTAGCAGCTTGCTGGTATGTCTCGAATGTGGGCACAAGCTGGGGTGCATCTATCTGAGCAGCTAATAGTGCTATATCGTCAGCCTTTGCCACATTATTCGTAGAAATACCTTTTTCCAATAACGCTGCCACTGCAGCATTCGAGCTATCGAAGAGCACATAATAAGGGCCGTTATTTTTGTCAATCATGGCAGTGGACAAAGCGATGACTGGGCTAGCCTCATTTACGAAACGCTCACCCGCCGCATTAACAAGTAGCTTTGATGATGTGGCTGCGCCTTCCATGCCGTTCTCGCATAATTTTTGGAAGCCCGTATCTGCTTTTGTTAGTGCACGCGCCGGCATAATGGCACCCGCAATGATATCTGCGCCCTCATAGACTGCCGCACCTAGGGCGGTGGCCATAGTCATGCTATCGCCCGTATTCATGGTATTCCCTAAGAATTGCAACCCCATTTCATTTATGATGGGGACCAGTTCATCGCAGTATGCCTGACTACCACCAAAGCCGCCTGTTGCCAACACAACTGCTTTGGCACGCAATTCCTGGTCACCTTCTTTGCTCTTTACCTTTACGCCCACAACCGTGCCTTCTTCATGGATGAGCTCCAAGGCTTCGGTGCTAACCATGGACTGTACGCCAAGACGGTCGAGTTCTTTTGCGAAGCCCTCGGCCACCCAGGCACCGCCCTCTTTCGAGGGGTCGGTATTTACCTCTGGTTTCACCGTGTCGGTTCCTACCATTTCTTTGGTAAATGACTTATTGAAGGCAATCCCTGTGCGCTCTTCAACCCACGCGATCGTGGCACAACTTTCTACCATCATGTGGCGCATGCGGTCGTAGTCGGGATAGGGCACATTCACCTTGCCTAGTTCGGTTTGCTTGCGGTACCGCTTCTCGAACTCGTCTATTGTGTCGGGTGCTTCTGTATCAAATTGCCAAGCCTCCTTGTTCTCGGGCACTTGGGCTATTGACACGTTACCCTTGGATGTAAGAAATGTTGACGTAAGAAAGGGCGCCTTGTCTACAAGGATGACGCTCGAGCCATTTTCTGCAGCCGACACCGCACAGGCAAGACCCGACAGACCAGACCCTACTACCACTATGTCGGCTTGCTTACCCGATACGGCTTCAGTTTGTTTTGTTTTTTGTGGGCTTGCACAGCCACCAAGGGCGAGTGTGCCGCCCAATACCGCCGCACCTGCCACGACCTGTCTTCTCGTAAAATTCATCTGCATGAGAACCCCTTTTCGCTTTTGTCTTATGGCGGCAATCCGCCTTCCGATGCGAAGTACTATAGGCTGCTTGCGTTATTCGGCATCGCACGAAAGAGCGTAACTTTACTTCACACGAAAAGAATGAGCCATCGTTTACCAGGTGGTATGGTGGCAATAGCGGTCGCAGCTAACTTGGTAGCTGTCGTTTAAAAAATGTGATCACACTGCTGAGGCAGGTCTATTCATTAGTTTTCCGGTGGATCGTTTTTTAGCGCGTGATACTGGTATCATGAAAGCCTATTGAAGAAACCCAAGGAAGCTTGGCGGGGAGG
>NZ_JAVWUP010000220.1:0-980 GCF_036667095.1 Gordonibacter sp.
AGCGACAGCACGAACGTAATGCCGGGGTTCGTGATGGCCGCGTTGGCGGCCGCCACCTCGCTCATGCCCTGCCCCAAGAAGTACTCGTAGGACACGTTGTAGCCGTAATAGGCCAAAAGGGCGCCGAACACGTAGGTAAGCACCGCGCACAAGCTGCCCACCACCGAGATGGCCGCCAGGTCACGTTCCTTCTTCACGAAGCGCGTGAAGTCGGATGAGAACAGGGCCATGAGTCCCGAGGTCATGATGCTGTAGTTCACCGCGTAGGCGAATCCCTCAGCCTGACCCACATAGGGCACGAGGACGCCATGCGTGAGCGCGTCGACCAGGTGCCCGTCGAGCGCAATGCTGCCCGCCACGAACATCAGGGCCGCGAACAGCAGCACGACGAACACCATGTTGAACCGCGCGATGAACTTCATGCCGAACAGCGACATGAGCACCCAGGCCGTTGAGATGCCCAGGTACAGCAGGTGTTTGACGATCTCGTCCGTCCAACCGAAGTAGTAGATGATCGCGTTGCCCAGCTGTACCGTACCGATGGCGAGCGTGCCCACCAGCAAGAATATCCAGATGAGCGAATCGAGCGCCGAGCCTTTCGTGCCGAACACGTACAGACGCGACGTGACGTTGCTGGGCAATCCCTCGCGAAACGATATCCTGCCCACGAAAAACGTGAGGAACACGCTCAGCACGAACATGATAGCCGCCGCGCCCAGCCCGTAGAGGCACCCCGCATAGTAGGCGACGATGCCGCCGCCCATGAGCTTCGTCAAGCTGGACACCACGCCGGATAGGATGGCGGCCACGCCCGTCCAGCCGAGCTTCTTGTCTTCAGGCACGCGCTCGAACAGCGACACCTGCTCGGCAGGCGCACCCTTCTTGCGAGACGATTCGGTCATCCTCTCCCCCTGTCCCCGTGCTGTACTCAGCCAACCTATCCCCGCATTGCACGCCTTACGTCCGACCAGCCCTCACCC
>NZ_JAVWUP010000220.1:990-3749 GCF_036667095.1 Gordonibacter sp.
GGATGGACGCCTCGAAACCGGTTACACGATGCCGATGTTCGCCATCACGATCATGACCACCAGCGCGCACAAACCGGCGCCGATAGAAATGGCGGCAATGTGCTTGTAGGAATTCTTGTGGTTGAGCCCCATGGCCGCTAGCATGCCGAACATGGCGCCGGAGTTCGGCAGTGCGCCGCCGATGGTAGCCGACGTTGCGATGACCTTGGCAAGGGCCGCCGGGTCGACGCCCGTGGCCAAATACGGGTCGAGGAAGTTGCCGGCGATGATGCCCACCGCACCCGATCCGGAACCCATCACGCCGCCGAGTACGGCCGCCATGGTGGCAGCGGACACATAGGTGCCGCCCGGCATGTTGAAGATGGCCTCGTAGATAACCGTGAAGCCCACGGAAGCGGCAGCCACAGTACCCACGCCCACGGCGGCCGAGGTGAACAACGCCGGCCCGAGTGCGGCCTTGGCACCGTTGCCCAACACGTCGCGCTGGCTTCCGATGTACTTGTTGAACAGGATCATGCTGACGATGACGGCCGAAACCATGGCGATGTAGACGACGTTGGCCACTTTCAGCTGCGATCCCACGATGATGATGCCGATGAGCAGGATCAGCGGCAGCAAGGCCACGAGCACGTTCGGCACAGCCTTGTCATCGGCAGCGGCGGATTCTCCCTCGGAGAGCTCGTACACTTCGCCCTTGGCTTGAGCGCGCTTCAGAGCGAACTTGATATAAACACACGATACCGCGATGGCGATGACGGAACCCACGATGCCCATGATAGGCGCCGCGGTCAGCGACACCCCACATCCGTTGGCCGCATTGATCCAGGCAATGGCGGGTACACCGGGAATCATGGCCATAGTGAACGAGCACGCGCCCAGCGTCCACGCGGCGCAGAACAGGTGCCACGGGATGTTGCATTCCTTGAACAGGGGTCGTGCAAGAGGGATAAGCGCGAACATGGCCACGAACATGGAGATGCCCGAGTAAGTGAGAACCGCGCCCACCGCGGCGATGCCCAGCAGCACCAGGTACGGACTTTTGGAGCCAACCTTCCCCATGACGGCGTTCGCGATGGATTTGGCCGCACCCGACTTGTCCATGAACTCGCCCATAATGGCGCCGCCCATGAAGATGAGCAGGTTTTTCTGCACGAAGCCTGCAAGCCCCGTCACGTAGGACGACTCTCCGCCCACCATGGCCGCAGCGATGTCCATGCCGTTGGTGAGCGCGATGATGACAGCCGTGATGAGGGACGTGATGAGCACGTTCCACCCCTTCATGGCCGCAATAACGAAGAACACGAGACCGACAACGATGCCGGCAACCCCTAACCATTCCATAGCTTTCCCCTTTCCCTATGCCATATCGTTTCTGGTGGCGCGCATGAACTCGGCCGTCGAGGCGTGTTTCATGCGCAGAGCGTTGCGGTGGATCGTGCCCTCTTCGAAGTTCACGAGGTCCTCTTCGCTCTCAAACAACGTGTCCAAGTCCCCGCGCTGCTGGTTGAGCGCCACGGCTTCCTGCACGTCGTAAGGCAAAAGCTTCGTTTTCTCGCGCGGATTCCACACGAGGAAGGCCGGCTTCGTGGCCTCGGGCGCAGGCATGCCCTCGCAGTAGCGCACATCGCCGTACTTCGCAACGAGCTCGTCGATCGGACCGAAGTCGAAGGCGCGCAAGGGGCAGCTCATCGTGCAAGCCGGCTGCATGCCTTCCGCTAGACGGTCGACGCACATGGTGCACTTGCTCATCTTGGTGCCCGGCTCGTCGGAGACGAACCGCGGCGCGCCGTAGGGGCAAGCCTCGTAGCACGCGCGGCAACCCTGGCACTTTTCCTGGTCGACGAGTACGGCTCCGAACTCAGCTTCCTTGTAGAGGGCGCCGGTCGTGCACGCCTTCACGCACGACGGGTCCTCGCAATGCGCGCACGGGAACGCCAATGCATGGAGGCGCGTGGTCGGGAAGACACCCGTCTCCCATTCGTAGACGCTCATCCACTTCTCGGCACCGGGCTCGAGGCCGTTCCAGTCCTTGCAGGCGACACTGCACGCCTGGCAGGCGTAGCAGCGGTTCATGTCGAAAAAGAATCCGTACTGGGTCATCGCCTTACTCCTTTCCCTCTCCGAGTGCTTCGCGCAGCCCGAGCGACGTCCGCGCGCCGCGCATGCCGCCGCGCTCGGCCTCCGCGCCGAAGCCCTCGGCGTCCCCGTCGGCGATCTTCTCGACCTCGACCAGCCCCGCCGTGATGAGCGCTCCCAGGATATGGGGTAGATGCCCGTCGTCCAGCAGGATGTTCGGCGTGCCGCGCAGGTCCTGGCCGTACTTGTTCATTTCGGCAGGAGTGCCGTCGGTCTGGTACCACGCGCCGTGGTGCACGGCGGCGGTGCCGGGCATCATGCGGCTAGTCACGTAGGCAGTCAATTCCACTTCTCCGCGGTCGCTGTATACGCGACAACTGTCGCCGTCGCGCACGCCGCGCGCCTGGGCATCCACGGCGGACAGCCACACGGCATGGCGGTAGCAGTCCTCGCGCATGAAGGGATTGTTGTCGTTGCTGGAATGCTGGCGGTAGATCGACACGGGAGATACGAGCGAGAGCGGGTAATCCTTCGCCTTCGGGTTGTAAAAACCGTCGTTGGATGCCGAACCGATGTCGCCATCCACGTAGCTCGGGCTCCACACCGGCATGGGTTCGATCTGGCCGCGCCAGCGCGTTTCAGTCATGTCGTGGGTTTTGACGAAGTTCGAGGCGAACTCGATT
>NZ_JAVWUP010000221.1:0-3731 GCF_036667095.1 Gordonibacter sp.
AGCGTTCGCCTGCAAGGGTGCTCGCGGGCAGCTTCAGGATGTCGTTCCAGCCCAACATGGCACCAACACCACGAAGCTTACGAGCGAGTAGTCGTCAAAGGAAAGGCTCGCGCCGGTTCCTACTTCGCCCAAGGTGAACAGCGACTCGATGCCCTTCGCCTCTTGGACACCCGTTATCTTCGCTACGGCCTTTTCAAGCAGTACGGTGTAATGGCTCATATCTAGGCCGTCTTTAGTGGCTGCGTTGAACGCGCTGTACCGTTCCGCATCTGGCTCGGATACGCCCGCGCACGCCGCGCGCATGATATCGAGCGCGATCTTCGGTTGTGTGTGGCGCGTGCGCACCTCGCCAGAATCGGTAACATACACCAAGTAATAAGGGAACACTGGGTTGGTGTCCTTGGGGTCGCGGGCTTCGTCGTTTTGCTTGCAGCAGAACACCACGCCGGGCTCCACCTCGCCTGAGAGCTCTTCGGGGATGCGCGCGACGGCGTGAAGCCCGATGGATGAGCCTTCCAAGAGCCCGGGGTTGTCCTTCGCGAAGCGCTGAAGCTCAACGCGGAAGTCGTCGAAGGCGAAGTCGGTGATGGATATGCCGCCCGATATGTCTTCGAGGTCGAGCACTTCTTCTCGCAGCGCCTCGAGCTGCTGGCGACGGTACTTGAGGTCGTTCATCTCGTCGTTGCGCTTGCCTTCGAGCACGTTCTCCTCGCCGGTGGCGGAAGCGTCAAGCAAGGCCATGCGGCCCTTCACGCGGTTTTCCAGCTGAATGTACTCGTCAA
Source organism: Gordonibacter sp. (assembly GCF_036667095.1). NCBI lineage: Bacteria > Bacillati > Actinomycetota > Coriobacteriia > Eggerthellales > Eggerthellaceae > Gordonibacter > Gordonibacter sp. Next base: position 783 of record NZ_JAVWUP010000221.1, read on the forward strand.
GCTCGATGTCGGGCCAGAAGTCGACCAGCTGTATGCTGGCGTTTTCCGAGCCCAAGCGGTCGATTCGGCCGAAGCGCTGGATGATGCGCACGGGATTCCAGTGGATGTCGTAGTTGATGAGGCAGTCGCAATCCTGCAGGTTCTGGCCCTCGGATATGCAATCGGTGGCGAAGAGGATGTCGATTTCCCCCTTGACCCGGTCACGTTCCGGTAGCTCCTTCGACTTAGGGGAGAAATGCGCAAGCACGTTTTCGAAGGATGCGCGCTTGAGCTTGAGCGAGTAGGTCTTGCCCTGGGCACCGGTAACCATGGCGCATTCGAGGTTGTGCGCCTTCGCCAGCGGCTCTGACAGCTGGTCGAACAGGTAGCGGACGGTATCGGCGAATGCGCTGAAGACGAGGATCTTGCGGTTGCCTTCGTTGAAGGGGTGGTCTGCCTTGTCCTCGATGAAACCGGTAAGCGCCGTGAGCTTCGCGTCGCGTTCGGGCGTCACTTCTTCGGCGAACGCCAGCAGCACCTTCAGCGTTTCGATGTCGTAGCCCACGTCTTGGCTTGCCCGCAACCTGTCAACATCGCGCAGGTCTACCTGCACCTTGCCGCCTGCCTCGAACTCGGCAGCGTCGTCCGCGTCGTCGAACTCGCCGTCGAGGGAGGTGTCGTCGAAGCAATAGGCTCCCTGCATCTCTTCGAGTTTTGCCGCCAGGCTTTCCGCGCCCGCAAGGATGCGCTCGAGCGTGATGCGAAAGCTGTTCACGGACGACTCCATGCGCTTGAGCAGGTTCACGCGCATGAGGTTGGCTACGGCTTGCGTGCGGTTGATTTGCGACTCGAAGTCGCTGCCCCAGGTGTCACCATAACGCTCGGCGTACTTAGCCTGCTTGTTAGGCATGACATAGGAGAGCAGCTGGTATTGCGCGAACGACAGGCTGGCTATCATGTCGTTTAGCTCGGCGATTGAAGGCAGCTTTCCCAGCGTGTCGATGGGTGGATGCAGCGACACGGGCTTGCGGCGTTCGGGGAACTTCGTGTTGCCGCCTGAATAGTACTTCGTGATGTGCTTGCGGCTGCGCGCGATGGTGAGCACGTCGAGCAACTTGAAGTAGTCGGCGTTCACCATGTTGGCGAAGCTCTCGGTGGTGCGAGCCGCGTCTTCCAGCTTGCTCCATTCGCCGAAGCGCTGCTGGGCGACCTTGGTCACATGGGTGATGGAGGGAATGTTATCGGTATCGGCCAGATACTCGTCGTTGCCTTCCGTGATGATTTCTATCTGGTTGCGCAGGTCGAGCAGACGGTTGTTCACCGGCGTTGCAGACAGCATGAGCACTTTCGTGCGGATTCCCGACTTGATGATGTCGTCCATCAAGCGGTCGTAGCGGCTGCGCTTGGTGGTGTCGGTCGGCTTGTTGCGGAAGTTATGCGACTCGTCTATCACAAGGAGGTCGTAGTTGCCCCAGCGAAGGGATTCAAGGTTGATGTCGCCCGAGTACCCGAAGTAGCGCGAAAGGTCGGTGTGGTTGAGGACGTCGTAGTTCAGGCGGTCGTCGGCGAGGATGTTGCGCTCGTCGTTCGAGGTGTACAGCGTCCAGTTGTCGCGCAGGCGCTTAGGGGCGAGCACGAGGATGCGGGCGTTTCGCTCCTGGTAGTACTTCATGACGGCAAGCGCCTCGAAGGTCTTGCCGAGGCCCACGCTGTCGGCGATGATGCAGCCCTTGTATTTCTCAAGCTTGCGGATAGCGCCAACCACGGCATCGCGCTGGAAGTCGTAGAGCTTGTTCCACACGACGGATTCCTCGAAGCGCAGGCCTGGTTTTATGGGGTCTTCCTCAGAGTCTTCCATGAAGTCTCTGAACAGATGGTAGAGCGTGAGGAAGTACACGAACTCAGGCGAGTTCTCGCGGTAGAGCGTTTCCACCTGCGCGACAACCTGGTTGGTCACCTCGGCGAGCATGGCTTCGTTTTCCCAGACGGAATCGAACATGGCCTTGAGGCCCGCCGCCTCCAAGCTGGTCTCGTAATGGCTGATGCCGGTGACGACGCCGGGCTTGCGCTCGTAGCCAAGCCCTTCGAGCGTGAAGGCCGCGCTCGCGCCCATGAACGCTTGGTCTTCGCCGTGCGGGTTTTCGACATGGTAGGTTCCACCGGGCTGGATGGCCCCTGCTTGGCGCGCGGTCTTGAAGGTTGCCTTCCGGCGCACCCAATCGGCGCATTCCTTCGCCAGCGCACGCTGGTTGAGGTTGTTCTTCAGCGTGAGCTCGAGGTCGATGCCGCCGACGCCACGCTCGCGAGAGCGCTTCGACAGCACGAACTCGCGCGGTTGCTTGTCTTCCTGCATCTGCTTCACGAACGTAGGCTCGCTGAACACGAAGCGCAGGTCGTCGACCTTTGCAAGCTCCTCTTTCAGCTCGCCGTAGGCGAAGATGGTGAAGTAGGACGAGATGATGGATAGCTTCGCGTCCTCGTCGATGCTCGCCGCCAGGGCGTCGCCGAGCCGATTGGGGCCGATGTTGTCCAAGAACTCCATTACTTCGCGCCTTTCGATAGGTCGTCGATAAGGCAGGTGCGTATGTAGGCAGAGAAGGTCATGCCCTTGAGCTCGGCTGCCTCCACGGCGGCTTCTTTGAGGTTTCTCGGGATTCTGATAGTGATGGCTACGGGGTCGCCTCCAGCGAGGTGCCTTTGGATGTCCACCTCGGACGAGCCTTCGTTGAGCAGGTCACTGTATTTCACCAGCGTCTCCTATCACTATGCAAAGTGCAATATGCACGCAATAGAATAAGTCTATCACTAACCTTATGCTTTCGGCCTACAAAGGCGGCGATATTGCTTATTCCTCGGATGCCTGTTCCGCTCAAGCGCCGCTTGGGCTTTTGGCATGCGAACCGCAGGGCTGCGCCCATCCTCACGACACCCGCACAAAGCCGGTCGAACAACGCGCATGGATCGGCTTGG
>NZ_JAVWUP010000222.1:0-3719 GCF_036667095.1 Gordonibacter sp.
TGGTCCAACCCGACTCGAGCCCCAGCAGTACCAGGTAAAAAGGCAGGTACTCGTAAGGTACGAGGAACGCTCCCACGTAGAAGAACGCGCAGAACCCGGCAATGACCACCATGACGTTGCGCTGGCGCAGCTTCTGGAACCGTCCGAGCAGGACTGCAGTGACCAGTGCCATGGGTATGGAGGCGGCGAATCCGAGCGAGGCCATCGACCCGCCCGAGATACCGGCCTGGGCCTGTGCGTCGGCTGTGCTCAACCCTTGGGCCAGCAGCTTGCCCAGCTCGATTTCCTGCACGTAGGTGGGCACCCAGGTAAGCACCGCGAGCGAGGTGAACATGAGGAAGCAGAAGCCCAAGCCGAACAGCCACATGCGCTTGACCTTGAAGCCCTCGAGCAGGATAGCTGCGGGACGGTGGGCTTTTTTGCCCGTCTTGCACTGCTGCTTTGCCGCGATGCCTCGTCCGGTATGTGGCACGCTCACGAACAGGGCGAACGTAACGAACGCCACGAGTGCCAGCGCGTCGGAGAACCACCACCATGCATGCCAGCTGTACGCATCGCCTGTGAGCGCGAGCGCCACCGGCATGCCGATGTTGTAGGCGAGCGTGGAACCCACGACGTACCACAGGTTCCAAATGCCCATGGGCAGCCCCGCCTTCTCGCGGGGAAAGTACATGGAGATGACGGTGGTGGCAACCACACCCATCATGGCAACGCCGATACCCTCGAGCACGCGTCCGGCGATGAGCTGTACGAACGTGGACGACAGTGCGCCCGCTGTACAGCCTGCCACCATGAATGCCAGCCCGAACAGGCCTACGCCTTTGGGGCCGAAGCGGTTGAGCAGGAACGCCGAGGGAAATGCTGTGACGATGCCGGCGACGGCGATGACGGACATGAGCCAGCCGGTCGCGCCGGGGTCGGTGTGGAAGTCCGCCATGAGGGCGGGCATGAACGTAGGTACTTTGAACTGGTTCATGATGACGATGATACCGCAGAACAACATGGCGAACAGCACGATCCAGCCTTTGCGTTGACGGTTCTTGGCGGTGTCCAGGTTTTGCGGGGGAGTAAACCGCGAGGAGGCAACGGAGGAGGTGCGCGGACGATCTGAATCTCCCCCAATGCCAGGGAGATGACCGCGATGATGCTTTGCGGTGGGGTACTGGTGATTTGGGGCAGGCGAGTGGCTGGGGTCACCCGCATGGCAGCGATGCTTGCTGCCATAAGGATGCTTGTCGAGATCGCTCATGATGAATCCCTTCTCCCCGCGTGTGCGGAGATACAGGCTTATCGGATGGTGAGCCGCCGTTTGAGAAGCGGCTTCTGGTTGAGAGGGGGCGGCTCGGTTGCGGTGAAGCCGGGCCGCCGGAAGCGTGGAATCTTAGTGCTGGGATGCCGTCTGGCCCTGGGCGGACTCGTCGGCAGGAGCGGTAGCGGGCTTCTTGGGGGGCTTCACGCCGAAGCTCAGCAGGCAGCCGATGATGCCGACGGGCACGAGCGCCCAGAAGGCCAGCATCGGGTCGACGTGGATGCCTTGCGCCAGCGCTCCCTGCGCAGCCTGGCCGATGGCGGCACCGAAGTCGGCCGGGGTGCCGCCGGAGGCGAGCACAGCCTTCTTGGCTTCGATGGCCACGTTGGAGGCGGCGGTGAGGCTGTTGCTGAATGGCGCGAACACGTAGCTGGTGGCAATTTGGCCGGCATACTGGCCCAGTGTCAAGAATGATAGGCCGAACGCGACGGCGGTGGCGCCACCTTTGAACACGAACGTCGGGACGAGCGGGCGGCAACAGGCGTTCAGCATCATGTTGCCGATACAGAAGAACAACACGTATGGGATGAAGAACGACGCCTGGAAGACCAAGGCCGAGCAGATGGTGAGGCCCAGGATGCCCACCACCACGCAGAGGTACTTCTTGTCCTTGGGCGTCTTGTCCAGGATCAGGCCGCCGATGGGAGCAAGCGCGCCGCAGGCCACGATCAGGCCGCCCCAGAGTCCGGCGGTCGTTGCGTCCCAGCCGAAGCCGCCGAGCAGTTCAGGCGTTTGCAGCCAGGTCTTCAGATATTGGCTGAAGGCGTAGTTCATGTAGTTGAAGATGGCGAACATGATGATGAGGCACCACAGCTGGCGGCTCTTGAAAAACTTAATGACCGCCTTGAGTGGCTTGCGATCGGGCGATACTTGCGAGCGCTCTTCGGCACGCGGCTCGCGGAACACGATGGCGAATACAATGCCCAATGCGAGGGCGACCACTGCCCATACCCACTGGAGATTTGCGATATTTGAGCCTACCAAGTGGTACACGCCATCATTAACGAAGTTTGACAGAAAGATGCCAATAGGGGCCCAGCACGACCAGATAGCCATGGCGCGTCCGCGTGTGGAGTCGGGGAACCAGATGGACACGCAGGTGGGGCCAGCAACTACACAAGTGGAAAGTCCTAGGCCGAGGATAAAACGTCCAGCCAAGAAGAAGTAGAAATCGCCGCCTACGGTGGCCGCGCTTAGCGAAGTGCCTACAACTGCGGCACCAAGACCGATGAGTGTGGTAGCTTTTGGGCCGAACTTACGTACTAAGAACGTAGTAGGTAGGGCCATGATGAGGGCACCGATGGGCACGAGTCCCATGACATTGGAAAGAAGACTGAAGTTGGCGGGATTTGCGAAGAACGCGTTGTTTTCGGCGAGCCAACTTTTAAACACCGGGAAGGTGACGCCCGGTAACCACATCCAAGCGAACACCATGCCGATGCCTGCTAGCAGCGATACGATGAGACAGGGCCAGGCATAAGACGGAGTCTTCTCTACGGGTTTTGCTGTAGGCGCACCAGTTGTAGCGACAGCAGAAGGATTACTCATAGTTCCCCTCTTTCGGACGTCCCCCTTACGGGCGTCGGTTTTATTTTCTGGGGGTGTCGGTCGACACCCCTTTGTTTGGCGCATCGCTTGCAAGCAGGCTTGCGCCGTGCATTTACCTTAAAGATTGAACAGCTTGGCCGCGTTGCCGCCCAGCATGAGGTCCTTGTCTTCCTGGGAGACGTCCATCGCGTTGACGGACTCCACAGAGCGGGCCATCCACTCGTAGAACACCGGGAACGACGAGCCTAGCAGCAGGTGGTCGGCGCCGTTCACCTTCGCAGCGCACTCGAGCTGGTCTTTGCCCCAGCTCATTGGATGCGTCATGTCGAAGTAGATGTTGTTGGCCAGGTAGCGGTCGTAGGCCTCGTGGTCCACGTTGGTTGCCAGGCGGTTCATGGCCTCTTTCTTCTTGGTGGACTTGTGCGGGGCCAGGATGTGCTGCAAGCCGAACCAGTTGCCGCCGAACATGGTATGGATGAACTTCAGGTTCTCGAACTCGTCGAAGAGCCCTGAGTAGATCTCGCGGCCCACGGCGGCCGCCTGCGCGTGGACGCGGCCGAGTTCGCGGCGCAACACCGTGTACTCGTCGAAGTTCTCGTAGGCGTTCTGGCCGGGCGTGTGGTGTACGACAGCGGGGATCTTCTTGTCGTTGAGCACCCTGAGGTAGGGCTTGAACATCTCGTCGTCGAGGAAGCGGTCGCCGTAGCAGCAGGCCAACTGCACGCCTACCATGCCTAAGTCTCCGATGCATCGCTCGAGCTCGTGGATGTCCTCCTTGCGGCCCCAGGGCGGCACGACAGCGTTGGCGTACAGGCGTCCGTTCGAGCGCTTACACATCTCGGCAGCCTGGTCGTTCACGATC
>NZ_JAVWUP010000223.1:0-3700 GCF_036667095.1 Gordonibacter sp.
CTCAAGAGGAAAACTGCCTATTTCAAAGCTTTTTTATACTCCGAATAGCGAAAATCAATTTGCCTGTTTTGCCAGTTGAATAGCCATGTTTACCAAGGCATACGCCGAGCCTTGATCGAGGGCATCAAAATTGTGGATAAAAGGCGGGGCGCGGGCACCTTATCCAATAATTGCATAACACATCGTTAAAATACGCTCCCATCAATAATCCTTCCTGATGATTTTTTTTCCGATTACCGCTCTCGACAAAATCTGCGCATTTCAGCTTCCGCAACGCCGCACGAACACCTTCTTCATTACACTCTAGCACTGGTTGACCAATGCCATAACATGCTCGATTTCTCCGGTGTTGGGAAGGTTGACAAATGTCGGCATTCCCGGCCCAAAACCACCAGCTGATCTCTTGTCTTTCGTTATGCGTATCGGATCCTCGAGGTCTTCGATAGGCTTAGGCAGACCGATTGCAAGGCGTCCGCCATCACCTTTTCTTGGATGAATTGAAAGATGCATTTTTCTACCGCTCGTTCGGTATCCAATATAAAACTTAGTTACATACTGCTCCCAGTCAGGGTGCTCTTCTTCTATGCGGGCAGTAAAAGCTTCAAATAACTCATAACAAATGCCGCCAACCGCAACCCAAGCATGGTTATCCTCAATGGTCCAGATAGGCTCTTCGCCCGTTGTTTTGCTCGGACGATATTGGTCTACCACCTCAGGCAAAACTTCCGGAAACCTCCAGACACCCACGGCTCTTTTTGCCAAAGCGGCAGACCTGGCTTCGATTGTCGCCTGGTTCCACTCAGACATTTCAGCTAACGATCGATTAAGTGAAAGGCTGCTGATTTTATATCCCGTAGCTGAATCGCTTTGCTTATCAATAAATGGCTTATTTGAGAGCTCGGAATTATATCCGGTTAATGTTAGGTTACCCAAGGAATTACATAGCTCTTCATGTACTCTTTCCCAATCATCACCGAGCATAGCCTTCCACTCTGACGAAGCAGATATGGTTTGAGGCATGATGTGCTCAACGCTGTAATCATCTACATCGATTGGCTCTTTTGGATGATAGGAGTTTTCGAGTCGTTCGAGATAATACTTGGTTTTGCTGAAGCGATAATAACAATCTCGCGAGGAAAAGGCCTGCTGAAAGTCTTTATCTGTTGGAAAATATGCAGTCATGTTTGGACCGTGAATTAAAAGTGTCGCACAAACATACTGAGCAATATTCACGTGCTGGTTCAGATCACGATACATACCCGCAAAGAAGTTGTTAAGGCCTGTCGTTAGCCTTCCGCACACAGCTCTACGGAACAGGAACGACTCGATAGCATCACATACTTCTAAAAAGTCATCTCTCGTCAAATCGCCTTCAACATATGCCGCGTAAAGAGTCAGCATAAGTGGACGAATTGGCTTTACATCAAGATCGCAAATTCGTCCAAATCGCAGCGAAAGATCAAGATCCGTTTCCTTACCCAAGAACATGCTCGCGTACCATTTCGCATAGGACAAAAGTTCCGCTAAGAGATCCCCTGTTGTCCCTTCAAAAATGTCCTTTCTAAAACGCTTGAATTCCGTATATGCGTCATCTTCCTTTGGTTTGCGTGACGGCACTTTTATCCACAGCCAATACCAAATAAAGGCATTAAACTCCCGATCGCCATTGCGCCCGAACAGCCGCTCCATCGGTCGCCAATACCCCTCGTATAGTTTTGTCTGCTCCGCGTTAGGAAGGGACATCAAAATATAGTTTCGTATCAAATCCGTAGGCGTTAATGCCTTGCCCTTAGAATTCATAGACTCAAAGATTAGCTGAGCGTTATCAACACCCGCATCAAGCTGGGTATCAATTACCTGAATATTTCGAAGACCTACCCAAAACTGCTGCGCATTAAACCCGCGAACTAGCATCTTGGACTTAAAGTAATCAAAATTATCTATGAGAAGTTGTGACCCATCTTCGGGCAAGGCCGCTTCACCAACAATGCCAAATAATGTTTCTTTATCATCTTGAGAAAGAATAAGTTTATACCTAGAGCTGCCAGCATAATCGATATCGTTATAGAGATAGCTTCGCCGCAAGGAAGATATCTTTGTATCTTGCAAGAAGGAAGCTCGAGTTTCATCTTCTTCTAAACATTCCACGAATGCAGTCAAAATCAATGACAATGTCGCCATTCTTTGCTGGCCGTCGATAAGAAGCATTTTCTTAATGCTGGTTAGCGTGGCATCGGATTCAGGAATATACAAAACCGAACCAACAAAGTGAGGTTTCCCCTCTTGGCCGGCACGAACGATATCTTCCCAAAGATCCTCGCACTCCTTGCGCTGCCAAGAGTACATCCGCTGATAAACAGGAATAATAAACTGAGTATTCGCTGTTCCTAGGATATCGAGAAATGACGCTTGAGTTGCTTGCATAAACTATCCTCTCAACGGGTATTTCTAATTGTACCGCAAGCGAGATACGCGCCCATTACAGTAGTAATCAGCCCAAAACCATAGCTAGGGGCTTGGCGGCTCCTGCTAGACAAACGCTCAGCCAGCTTTTGATCTAGTATAGCTATGGCCCGTTGGGTCGCTGGCCGGCCGCCCTCGGATGGCCTTTTGCCCCTGCCTCTCACGAAGGCCCGGGGGGTGTTGCCACCGAGGGTCGGCCGCCGCCATTCCGGCTGATAGGAACCTGCCGAGCGCAGACTGCGCTACGGCCAAGTAATGTGGTTGCCGAGAGGCGGCGAATTGGACGGCCAGCCAAGTGAAAGGGTACCACCATGGCCGCCAAGGACACAACGCTCACCGACAGACACGATGCCTATCTGGGAATCGACGTGGGAAAGGAAACCCACTGGGCCTATGCTCTCGATTCGATGGGCACCGTGCTTTTGAGCCGACGGATCGCCAACTCCGAGGCCGATCTGGACACGCTGATGACACGGTGTCCCGACGACACCCTGGTCATCGTCGACCAGCGCCGCAACATCGGAGCACTCGTCCTGCGCCGCGCGAGAGCTGCAAGCAAGCCGGTCGCCTACCTTCCCGGCAGCGTGGAGCACAGCATGGCGAAGAGCTTCCCCGGCATCGCCAAGACCGACGAGCGGGACGCACAGGTTATCGCGAGGACGGCGCTCGGAATGCCACACACACTCAGACCCGTTCCCGAAGAAAACCCCAATTTGGATGGTGCACGCATCATGTCGGCGCAGCTTGCCCAAGTGCAAAAGGATAGAACTGCCTGCGCCAACGCACTACATGCAAGGCTACTGGAATCCCGTCCCTCTTTTGAGCTAGCTTGCGACATGACGGCACCTTGGTGCGCCGGGATGCTCTCTGAGATGGGCGGGCCGTGGAACATGCTCGATGCCGGGCGCGAGAAGTTCTGCGTCTGCTCTCGCAAGCATGGCGCGAGCCGGAAAGACCGCGATAAGCTCTGGAACGCGATTTCGGGGGAGAAATCAAGCATGCAAGCGGTGGCGGCTGAAAAACGCTACGTGAAACACTTTGCATCACGAATCACCTCGGACAACGCAGCCGAAGCAGAGCTTCACACCGCCATTGAGGAATCCCTTTCAACCAACGCCGATTATGCAAACCTCCAGACGATTCCAGGCATAGGACCCAGGACCGCCGCACAGTTGGTCGTTACTGTGAGCATCGACGATTTCAAAAGTCACGACAAGCTTGCCAGCTATTGCGGGCT
>NZ_JAVWUP010000224.1:0-3682 GCF_036667095.1 Gordonibacter sp.
GAGCGCAAAGCAGATGGCAGTACCCAGCAGGCAGATCACAAAAGGTGCCCGCATGTTCTTGAACAACTTTGCGAATACCACGGGTAGCGTCATGGAGGCGACACAAGCGATAACCGTGTTCAAGGTGGACATGTCGCCCGCAATAGCTGTAAAGCTGGGGTCGCCCATGAATGTGGTCACAGCAGCCACCATGTAAGAACCGTTGACGTTGGTCATGCCGAACACGAGAAACGCGACGATGGCGATAGCCCACACTTGCTTGTTCCTTACGACGACCCGCAGGTACTGGCCAACCGGCTCGACGGAGCGGTGCTCGCCATCGGGATGCTTGCGATACACGGCGAACCATGCAACGACGCCCACGGCCATCAACCCGAAGCTAAACCACCAGGCATCCTGGATAGCGGTCACGCGCGAGCCGAACCAGATGGCAAGCGCCGCCCCACCGGACATGCCAGCAGTGTAGACGCCCATGGCAAACGAGTTCGCGGTACCAGGGAACCACAGGCGCAAAAGCTTCGCCGAGTTCGCGTTGAGCGCCGCCACGCCCATGCCCATGAAAAAGCTCGAAGCGAACAGCGTCCAATAGTCAGTGGAGAAGCAGCGGGCAAGCGCGCCGAGAAGAGAGACAACAAAAGCGAAAGCGAATACCTTACCAAGCCCCACGCGGTCGGCCAACACGCCGCCCGCCACGCAGAACAGCACGCCTGAGAAGTATGGTATGGACATGATCATGGAGAACATCATGGGCTCGCATTGGTAGTGCTGCATGACGAGAAGAGCCGCACCGCCCGGAACGATGAACGAGAATTGCAGGCTGACCAGCAGGACAGTCATGCCGATAAGTATGGCCCATCGCCAAGGATACAGTTTTTCCTTCATTTTCTACCCCCTTGTAGAAAGTTTGGATACCCCGACAGGATCACTGCCTGCCGGGACCGGCCGGATCCATCGGAACCCTCGGCCGAAACGCCACCAGCCGGTCGTTTTACCGACCAGCCAATAACTGATGACGTAGGTTGTGAAACGTAGAGGCCGCCTGCCCGCAGCCAAACGGCGCCGAGCGCGCCGACTCGGCCGCGGGCAGGCCCGAGCCGCACCCCTGCGGCTCGGGCCTGCCGAACTATTTCGCGAAGAGCACCATCTTGTCCTTCGCAGCTGCCTTTGCCTTGGCGGCCAGCTCCTCAAGAGAGCCGTAGACCATCACGCCTGCCTGGCAGTGGTGCACGCAGGTGGGCAGTTTGCCCGCCGACGTGCGGGCTGTGCACAGGTCGCACAGGTGCGTGGGAACCGGGAGGTAATCGTACTCCCAGACACCATCGGAACACTGGCGCGGGCCGTCCTGCAGGATCTTGATGCCGAAGTCGCCCTTGGGCAGGTCGTGTTCTTTTTTGCATGCTACCTCGCAGGCGTGGCAGCCCGAGCAGTACTGATAGTCGATCAAAAGGCCGTATTCACCGGTTTGTGCCATGATCCTCTCCCCCTTTACTTGTTCTGGTCGTAGAAGCTGGGCGTGTTGCTCTTGTGGGACGGACCGTGGGTATAGCCATTCGTAGCGGTGACCTGGTAGGTGGGCTGATCCTCGAGCCGCATGTTCTCGGCCGTCGCCGGATACACCTTCGCCATGCCGCATTTGATAGGCGCGCCATAACCCGAAGGGCCGTTCTCGCACATGGGGATGAGGTTGTTTGGATTGCAGTCGAATACGCCGAACAAGCTGGGCTCGGCGGCTTCCTGCTCAGGGAACCACCAGCCATGCTCCGTGGAAATGACGCGCTCGTCGAGCGTGGTGTTGAAGCGGGCGACCTGGCGGCACTTGCCCATCTGGTTCTCGATCCACGTCCACTGGCCCTCGGCTACCCCGTATTTTGCCGCCGTGTCGGGATGGATGTCGAAGTACGGCACCGGATGCAACTCGCGGCTGGTGGTGTTGGCCTGGCGCCACTCGGAGTGGAAAAACTCGAAGGAGCGCTTACCCGTGGTAAGTACCAGTGGATATTCCTCGGCAAGCTCCGGTGTGGACACGGGGCTGGTGGGCGGCTCCTCGTAAAAAGGCAGCGCATCCACACCCCAGCTGTCGAACAGGCTGATGTAGAACTCGTAGCGGCCGGTGGGGGTCATGAAGCCGGGCTGTCCGTCGGGGCGCAGCAGGCCCTTCTCATACTTGTAGTAACGGAAGTCGTTGTAGATCATGCCGCCCTGATCTTCCAGCTCCTCCATGGTGAAGCCGCAGTTGCCCACCTGCAGGCGCCAGTTCATGTAGTCGCGGGGCTCCTGCACCCATTCGGGCCAGTTCTCGGGAGCCAGACGATGACCGAGATCGATCATGATCTGTTCGTCTTCCTTGGCCTCGAAATAGCTGGAGCACTTCGTGAGCGAGCGTACCGGATCGAACCACACGCGAATGCAGTCGCGCTCGTTGGACATGGCGCAGGGCAGCACGAGGTCGGCACAGGCCACGATATAGGGCGTCTTGAACAGATCGACCACGCAGATGAAATCCACCTTGTCCATGGCGCGGTACAGACGCGGTGCGTCCTGCCCCATGTTCGTGATGGGGTTCGCCGATTGGATCCAGAGCATCCGCACCGGGCGCGGATCGCCCTTCTCGTCCAGACCCGTCTCGATGGCCTCGAGGATGGAATCGGACTGGGAAGACGCGGTGAAGCCGTACTTCTTGAGGTTGTACTTGGAGTTACCCAGACGCTTCTCGACCATGCCCTCCTTGAGGTACTCGATGCCGGAGTTGTAGCCAAACTCAAGGCCGCAGGCCTGGTCGATGAGGATGTTGCCGCCAGGATTATCGATGTTTCCCGTGATGCCGGCCAAGCACGCGATGGCGTGGGCTGTGGGGGTGCCGATCTTGGACATGTCGACGGCGAGGCCCCATTGGATGGTGGAGGGCTGCGCCTTGGCGTAGAAGCGCGCGGCCTCTACCAGCAGGTCTTCGTCGATCCAGCAGATCTCAGCCACCTTCGACGGCGGGTATTCCTTGACCCGCTCGGCTAGGGCATCGAAGCCGTACGTCCATTTGTCGATGAAGTCATGGTCGACAAGATCTTCCCCAATGATCACATTCATCATACCCAGCGCGAGTGCGGCATCGGTGCCGGGACGCAGGCGCAGCCAATACTTCGACTTCGCAGCCATCCAGGTGAGCTGCGGGTCGATAGTAATAAGCTCGCTGCCGCGCTTCATAGCCTCGACAATCCAGTGACCCAAAAATGCGTCGGAGTTACACACCACGGGGTTCGTTCCCCAAAGAACCACGCACTCGGGAATCTTCCACTCGGGGTCGTTGTCGTAGCGTGCTTCGCGGAACTGGGACATGTCGGCAACCCACTGGTTACCCATGACCACGTAGCACAGAGCCGTACGCGGCAACATGCACGAGTCACCCGAGAGGAAGCACAGCGTAAGGTCGGGGCCGCCGAAGTTCGCGTACTGGTTGTGCGCGATGACCTGGGAGACGTTGCGTCCGGTGCCGATCATGGAGATGATGGATTCGGGGCCGGACTCCTGCTGGAACTGGCGCACCTTTTCCTCAATGATGCCGTAGGCTTCATCCCAGCTCACACGCTCCCACTTGTCCTCGCCACGCTCGCCGACGCGCTTCATGGGATATTTCAGGCGATCCTCATGATTTACAAGCTCGGGAAGCTCAAGGCAACGCATGCAGAGT
>NZ_JAVWUP010000225.1:0-3680 GCF_036667095.1 Gordonibacter sp.
CCCATTGCTTCACAACGGTCAGCCGGGCTTCCTGCACTTGGTGATAGGTTGTTTCAGACGTCTTCGTTAGCCTCTTGTCAACATCTACCATCTGGGCCGTGTTAGAGAAGGCCTTCTCGTCCCACATGCCTGTCTGGCCAGCGTCGAACGCCGTGGCAGGGGCGCTCACGCGGAAGGTCAAGTAGGCTTCCTCGCCGTCGGAAAGTTTTTCGAGTTTCCACGAGACCTGCGCGCTGCCGCCACCCGGCTGCCCCGTCACGCAGCTTGCGAGGGAACCCGGCACAGCATTCGCGGGATTGGCGGTCGAGCGGAACTTGAACTGCGCCGAACCTGGAATGTAAGTGGTACCCGTCGGCACAGCGTCGGTAACGTCAAGCACGCCGCTTCTCTGATAGGGTCCAGCATTGTTGACGACGATATGGTACTCGACGATCTGGCTTAGCCCTGTCGAAACCATAGCGGCGGCAGTGCCTCGCTCCTCGTCAAGCACCGTGCCGCCCGTAGCGGCATTCGGATCGGACGGCGTAATGCCCTCGACTAGGGCTGCCGTTTTTGTAATATAAGCAGCTCGAGGAGGTATTTGACGTGTTTCCGCTTTGGATGCCAGAAGGGGAAGAGCCGGAGCTATGCCGGCAAGCAGCACATTGTCGGCATCGATACTGCCAAACACATCCTTTCCCGACGGTTCATCTATGGCATCGTCGGTGCTTGCTCCTTCTTCTTCTGAGTCGGGTACCGCAGTGTCTTTGCCTGCGTCAAGCACACCTTCGGTGTCAAGGGTGCCTTCAGTCCCTTTCTCACCCTGAGGCACGCCGGCTTCCTCAGTGCCGCCGGACTCGCTGTCCCCCGCAAACGCAACCATGTTCATGGGGGACAAAGCGAGCACGACCGCAGCACACACCGCAATACATCGGTGCATAAACGATGTTCTCAAATAAGTAGAACCAGCTATCTTACTCATAAGCATTACCTCGTTCCTCATCACTCTTTCGATGACAATGGAAACGAGATTAGCTTCTGAAAAAAAGGGGGCAGCTGATGGTTCGACTTGTTATCCGAGCCGTTGCCTACTTGGTCATGACATGAAATTCAGCGACCGGTCCTGAAGACAATCCGATACCTGCCCTATACGCAACGGTAAAGAAACCCGACTCCCGCGCAAACGGTGAGGCACAGCGCATCCGCTGCCTCCGAGAAGAATCCTCGACCAAGAAACATCCTGCTGCTACTCCCGCTTGTCAGCAAGCAGGCGGTTGAGCGCGTTCAAGTACGCCTTCGTAGACGACACGATGATATCCCCATCGGCACCGCGGCCGGTGTACACATCGCCGTCGCCCGCCGCCACCCGTACCGTCACTTCGCCGAGGGCGTCGATACCACGGGTCACCGACTGCACTGAGAACTCGGACAAGTCGTTTTCCACCTGCACGATCTTGTTCACGGCCTTGTACACCGCGTCGATCGGACCCGTGCCGTACTCGCAGGCCGTGGTCACCGCCCCCTCGGCGTCCCTCAGCGTGAGCGTCGCCGTAGGCGTGAGCGGGAAACCGCAGCTGATCTGAACCGACTCCAGCGAGTAGAGTGCATTCTCGTTGCGCTCGCGCTCGTTGATAAGGCTCTCCAGATCCTCGTCGTAGACTTCCTTCTTCTTGTCGGCCATGTTGAGGAAGGCCTCGTACACCTGGTCGAGCACTTCACCCTCAAACGTATAGCCCAGCTCTTCGAGGCGGTGCTTGAGCGCAGCGTGGCCCGAACGTGCCGTGAGCACGATCTGGCTCTGCCCGGCACCCACATCGGCCGGGTCGATGATCTCGTAGGTGTCGCGCTTCTTCAGCACGCCGTCCTGGTGGATGCCGGAGGAGTGCGCGAACGCGTTCGCTCCCACGATAGCTTTGTTGGCCTGCACGTTCATGCCGGTGATTGACGATACGAGGCGGCTCGCCTTGCAGAACTCGCGCGTATTGATATCGGTGGCGGCATCCAACTCGTATTCGTGCATCTTGATGGCCATGACCACTTCCTCCATGGCCGTGTTGCCCGCGCGCTCGCCGAGGCCGTTGATGGTGCACTCGATCTGCGTCGCACCGCATCTCACGCCCTCCATGGCCAGCGCCGTGGCCATGCCGAGGTCGTTGTGGCAGTGCACGGCCACCTTCACGCGCTCGATACCGTTCACGCCCTCCATAAGGTACTTGATGCGGCGGCCGAACTCCTCGGGCAGCGAGTAACCCGTCGTATCGGGAATGTTCACCACGGTGGCACCCGCGTCTACGACAGCTTGGATTACCCGCACGAGGAAGTTGTAGTCGGAGCGGCCCGCGTCCTCGGCGTAGAACTGCACGTCTTCGACGAACTTCTTGGCGTACTTCACGCACTTCACGGCGCGCTCAACACACTCGTCCTCCGTGATGCGCAGCTTATCAGCTAAGTGGCTGGGCGACACGCCGATGCCCGTGTGGATGCGAGGGCGCTTGGCATACTTGAGCGCCTCGGCCGCCGAATCGATGTCTTTCTCGACCGCACGCGTGAGGCCGCACACAACGGCCTGGTCGCCCGCGAGCTCGGCGATACGGCGCACGCTCTCGAAATCGCCAGGGCTGGAAATAGGAAAGCCTGCCTCAATGACATCGACGTTAAGACGGAGCAGCTGACGCGCGACAACCAGTTTCTCCTCGGTGTTCATGGACGCGCCCGGCGACTGCTCGCCGTCGCGCAACGTGGTGTCGAAAATATCGATCTTGCGCGTCATATCCTGCATCCTTTCTCAGCGTGCTCCCGCTTGGCCGCACCTGCCCGGTACCGCGCGGCGGGGATAAAAATACTTCGATAATCATAGCAAATACACCCAGCGCTGCACTCGGGATTCGCCTTCAAAATGCCCGAAATCCAAGAAGAGGGCCACAAAGTCCCCCAACGCTGCACGACCGTCCGAAACAAGCGAATGCCGACAGCCTCGAGAGCTGCCGGCATTCGCCTGCATTGCCGGTCTATACGGTTTGCAGGGCGCTCCGTCCCCTTGCCAACACAGAGGACTATGCCCCTACAATTTCACGTACCAGAGGTTCTTCAACTCGGAGATGTCGGCGCGCAAGCGATCCAGAACAGCCTCGTCCACGTCTCCCGTCACGTTCATGTAGACGAGCGCACACTGCTCCTCGGGTTTTGCACCGATCTGCATCGTGGTGATGTTGATGCCCGCCTCGCCGAGTATCGTGCCGATGGTGCCCATGCGGCCCGGAGCGTCCACATACTCGAAGATAAGCGACTGGCGCGCAGGCGCGATATCCACCTTGTAGCCGAGAAGCGACACGATGCGCGCACCCTGTGCTGCATCGCCCAACGTGCAGGCCACTTCCGTGCCGTCAGCCACGACGGACACGGCAGATGCGTATCCATCGGCATCGGGCTTGGCCTGAGTCTCCACCCTGATGCCGTGGCGCTTAGCCACCGAATCGGCGTTCACCGGCGTGACCGTAGCCCTGTTCTGGTACGACAACAGGCCTTTGAGCGTTCCCGCCACCAGGATGGACGAATCGGCGTTGGCAAGCGAGCCCGAAGCCGTGAGCATAAGGTACTGCGGGATGGTGCCGGCGATCTGCGCGAGCATGCTGCCCATCATCTGACAGGCAGGCACATACGGCCCAACCGCATCCATGACCTCGGGCGGCACCGGAGCCATG
>NZ_JAVWUP010000226.1:0-3657 GCF_036667095.1 Gordonibacter sp.
ACCGTCTGATTTGCGCGCTCACTGCAGGACTGTCGCCAGGATCGGTGTGCGTTCCTGTTAAGTTGCTCATGCTCTTGCTAGAAACGTGGTACGCGAACGACCTTGAGATCCAGAAAATTCGGCGTGAGCTTCTGGATGGCAGGCGCGGCGCTTCCTACCAAGGTTTTGTCACCGATTACGATGCCTACGATTGGCTGGCCGGAATCAAAAAGACCTTCTCGACGGAAGGGGCGGAATACCTCGGCTTGCAAGGGTCGGTATCCACAGCCATGACGAAGGTGGTGCAATTTTCCCATTCCGACGGAAACGGTGGCCACGATCCGTACTACAACGAATTCGGTCCCATCATTTCTTACCCAGGCTATACGACTACGGTTACCACGGGCGAGGGAATGGCTCAGTGGCTCAAAGAACATTCGTCGGACTATTTCACGAATACGAACCCCTCTTATTCCTCCAGCTCTCACAGCGGCGGCGGTTGCGTGAAGGCCGGCACGCTTATTATGGTAGCTCCTGACGCGCTTGTGCCTATTGAGGAAATTGTCGAGGGAACGCCTGTGCGCAGCATCGGCGGTACCGTGAGTTTTGCATCCGCTGAACTGGTGCGCAACGACTCAGTAGTTGATTTCTACGCCGTAAACGACGATGAGCCGTTCCTGTCGTTTGAACACCCCATTCTCACGCAAGACGGTTTCAAATGTCTCGACCCTGAAACGGCTAAAATTATTTCGCCTGATGCCCCGGTTTCTCTTCTGCGCGTGGGGGACGTGCTGAACCGCGCGCATCGCCAGGCGGACGGAACCATACACTACACGACCGAAGTAGTGCGGCGTATCAACACGGCGCATATTGAGGGTGTGATCAGCTACGATTTGCATTTCAAGGAAGGCTACAACTCCTATCATGCCAACGGGTACCCGTGCTTGCTCAACTACCCTTCATTGACGGCGGCGGGCGTAGAGGAGCGATTGTCCTACGTGTTTAACCGCGACGAACGGCGGCGTGTCTTAAAACGGCTTGCCGGCGATGCCGACTTGCGCCAAGCGGTCGGTGAAACTACGATGTCTTATCTCCAGCAGTTGGTATCCAGCCCCGTTCCTCCGCTCAAAGCTGCGAAGAACGGCTTTCTGGAAGGGGATGAGCTTCGTTTGCGGTTTCGCCGCATCGTGTTCGACGAAGGAGATGGCGAACTTTCCGCCCCTGGCTTTAAGCGCCTTTCGCTGTATCGCGAGCGCTTGTTCTGCGCTGCCAATACTCCGCCGCTTCCCCTTGAGCGCCGGGGGCGCCGGGTGTTCTTCAAACTGCCTTCCACACAAGAGGGCACCGATGGTGGCATGCGCGAAAACGGAGGGAAGGCAGATTCTGCAGGGCTCCAAGAAGGGGGCGTGCTCAACCTGGTGCACAACGGACTTATGGCGAAGGGTGTCGTGTGCAAAAACGGCAAAATGCATCGGTTTTCAGCGTATAACGAAGATGAGTTTCGTCTGTTGAAAAACGGTGTATGTGTGGGAAAACTGGCAATCGAGCACGTGGAAGATACGGCGCTTGGGGCGGCGGCTCCAGCGGTGCGTCTGTACCTGTTAGACCCCGCTACGGACACCTTCAAGTTAGCCGAGGCTTGTACCTGCTCTGTTGGCATACGTCAATTTACCAGCCCGTCGGGCTGCATCACCTATCGCAACTGCATCGACATAAACACGTCGGTGCTGGCCTCGCAGATACTGGGACGCGTGCACGTGGATTTTCCGCCGCAGGTGTATCTGCTGTTCGACGCTCTGTTCATGGAGGCCGCAGAAGACGCGCGCCTGGGAAGCACCCACGGCATTACCGCCGAGCTTATCGAGGATGACGAGTTGGCGCGCTTCGATGCCCTCGTTACCAAGGAAGGGCGCACCCAGCCGCCCCGGGCAGAAACTCTGTATGGGGTTGCTGCCCCCCTGCTGGCCCCGCAGACGACCGACGGCCTTGTCGACGCTCTCGGCCTGTGCCTTGAGGAACTCTACAGCCTTCCTGTGCCCGAATCGTTGGGTGCCATTCATCAGAACAGTTTCGCCTCGCTTATGAACATGATGTTTTATCGGGCTGACGATGCCGTGCTGGAGATATTCGGCCGTACTCGCCCAGCAGCGGGGCCGGGCAAAGAGTTGAGCGTCGAAGAAGCAGCGATGGCAGCAGAGCACGATGCGTTTTTGAAAGACAGCCTTTCCGCCGGCTATACCTGCAACTCGCTTCAGTACTGGGACGACGAGTACTTGAAGGAGATTTTCAAGACCATTCCCCAGGCGTCGGCGAAGCTGGACTATTACCTCAACGGCGACGATGACCCCAAGACAATGGGAGCCTCGACCGACTACGGTGCCATCATGTCCCAGCTTAACAAGGCTCACTATGCCACGTGTGTTCCCGACCTTGCCAAATACGCGGCGGATGCTTCGCGTAATTGGGGGCAGGCGCTTTACGATTTCAGCCTGCGTATTGAGAATAAGAACAATCGGGGGCTGCTGTGCAACGTTGAGACGCAGGTGGATGGCAGTGTCAAACATGTTTCCAGCATGCTTGACGTGCTTGATGCTGCGCCGAAGATAAAGCTGGGGGAGCGCACGGTTGCTTACGGGCCTGCGTATGAATCGGCTATCTTCGACCATCAAGCCACGTGCGCCTCAAGCATGTTTTGCACCATGCCTGCGCACTTGTCTCCCGATGACTTCATGCCCCTTGCCCGCAGTTTGGCTGGAAGCATGTACGATGCTGCCTTCAAGGGAACGAACTACTGCGGGGCACCACTTCCTGTGGAATTGGCAGCTCAGGTGAAGGCGGAAGCGGCAGGGCAAAGTCGCGAGGACTACATCGAAGGCTCCGCCTCAACCTTGCGAGCAGGGCTTATGGCTACCCAGCTTAATGAGGAACGCTGGTTTCATTGGATGAATTCAGCGGGTGCCACGAAGGCTATTATGTTCACCGGCTTGCTGAGCGTCCTTTCTCTTGTCGCGCTGATCTATTCGACGCCAAAATCCTTGAGCGGAAAAGACATCATTACGGTTGTGGCGACGGTATCCGAAACGGTATGTGGTGCCGTTGACATTGCGTCGCTTTATCAATTGCACAAGATCGTGAAAGCCTCCGACATGACGGTTGAAGATGCCCTGCGTGCTCTTGAGTGCGTGCAGCAGGGAATGCCCCCTATGAGGCGTTTTTCTATGGGAGGAGGCGATCTGGTCTTTGATGACACGCTAAGCGCTATCGCGAAGGTCGAGGGCTTCAAGATCACGCGATCTTTCCTGAAGTTCTTCAACGTGGTGCTTTCGGGCGTGTTCATGGTGTTGTCCATAATTGATACGGCAACCGGCTGGGCCGATGACACGCCGGCGCGCCGCGCGTTTGCAGTTATCGACACCATTGCCAACATCGTCGTGTTTGGTGTAGCCGTGCTCGATGTGATCGGCTGCGTGTGCCCTCTCGTATCTGCCATTGGCGGCGTCTGCATCGTGGTGTGCATTATTTGCCAACTATTCCTTATGTTTCTGCCGAAGGAACACAAGCCTTCGACATCGGAGGGTTTTCTTATGGATGTGGGCAAGCCTTTCATCAACGCCCTTCCCGCGCCTTCGGCGTTTTATTTGGAGAAGAAGAAGTTGGTGGACGAGTATACAAAGAAAA
>NZ_JAVWUP010000227.1:0-3641 GCF_036667095.1 Gordonibacter sp.
TGGGTGGTCTTGGCATGCTCGCCAGCGTGTCATCTTCGTACGCCAACTAATGACCTGTGTCAGGATTTTGGACACAAAAGTTAAAGAATTTACGCCGCCTTTCGGATGGCTGAGCACGCAGGTTTAGTTCTGACAAAGAAGTCTTCCATCACCCGTGACGGAAGACTGTAGTGAATGGCTGAATGAGGGCACTGGCGATTGTGGTAGCACTCAATGAAGTTGATGACAGCCCTCTTCACCTCCACCCTAGTCGAGAAGCTTCTTCGGGCACTTGAATCTATCGCAGCAGCTTCAAGTCCATGGCTGTGCCTGAAGATGAGCTCAACAAATATATGAACTGGCATAACAACGATAGGATAAGATGTGGTCTAAACGGCACAAGTCCTGTTGCATTCAGACAGCTCCATGAGCAATAGGCTAAAGGTGATCCAAGAAAATGGGTGCACCTCATCGGGAGGTGTCCGGCTGACATCGCAATTCAACCAAAACTTTCGCCCTATCTTAACACTTTATTGCTTTTTTGCTTAATACTTCCTCCAGACCATCTTATTCACGATATCAGTGTAGGATTGAATAATCTTAACGACCTTGGTAGAAACGGTCTCATCGGCATAGTCGGGCACGGGAGATTCCGGCAACGAACCCTCCCTGTCGAGTGCGACAGCAGTAGCAACTCCTTGAAGAAGCCCGCGCTTGCTGATACCGGCCAGCGTAAAACATGCCTTATCGAGAGCCTCGGGGCGTTCGGTTGAAGTACGAATGCAGACAGCCGGGAACGCACGACCTATAGAAGCAAAAAAGCTCGACTCCTCAGGAAGAGTACCGCTGTCACTCACTACGGCAAAAGCATTTATTTGAAGATTGTTGTAGTCGTGAAATCCCAGGGGCTCATGTAGACGAACGCGCGAATCAAGCTTAAAGCCTGTTGTAACCAGGCGCTTACGAGAACGCGGATGACAAGTATAGAGAACTGGCATATCATACTTTTCAGCCAACGCATTTACGGCTCCAAAAAGTGACTCAAAGTTTGTTTGAGTATCAATATTTTCTTCGCGGTGCGCCGACAGTAAAATATAACAGCCCTTCTCAAGCCCCAACTTTTCATGGATGTCCGATGCTTCAATATCGGCCAAATTGGCACGCAAAACCTCTGCCATAGGAGAGCCCGTAACATAGGTCCGCTCGGAGACGCACCCGCAATTAGCCAGATAACGGCGTGCATGCTCGGAGTAGGCCAGGTTCACATCCGATATGATATCCACTATGCGGCGATTAGTTTCTTCTGGAAGACATTCGTCTTTACAGCGATTGCCGGCCTCCATATGAAAAATAGGGATATGCAGACGCTTTGCACTAATAACAGATAAACAAGAATTAGTGTCTCCTAGGACAAGAACAGCATCGGGAGACACACCAACCATAAGATTATAGCTGGTAGAAATAATCTTCCCCATGGTTTGGCCCAAAGTGTCGCCCACGGCATCTAAGTAGACTTCCGGTTCGTCCAACTTTAAATCACAGAAGAACACCCCATTAAGGTTGTAATCGTAGTTTTGTCCCGTATGTGCCAGAATGACATCGAAGTATCGACGGCACTTCTTAATGACCTCGGAGAGTCGAATGATGAGGTATTGGTTGTCAGACAAGTTAATAATGTTGTGAGTGTAGCCAGGAATCATTTCAACGACAGTAATATCTTCACCTGACACGTGGTACTCAACTACCGAATGAAGTCCACAATCCTCCTCATCGCCGACGCATCGTAGTTGGATAAGCCCCTCGCCGGACACCACGCAAAATTTCTCCCACTTGGTATGATGCCAATGCTGACCTTTGGTAATACCCGGCTTGGAAACGTTGACCGACACCTGTCCGCGATCCACCGTGTGTAGAATCTCCGTAAAACTTCCACGCTCGTCTACGTTCATCTTGAGCTTATAGGAAAAATCGGCTGGATCAAGATAGCTTAAATATGTCGAGTAGAGCTTCTTGGAAAGCGAGTTGGGCGTTACATCAGGGATAGAAATGTCTTCTCGAGCCGCTTTGAAGCCATGCAAAAGATCGACAATATCACCTAGAGTGCATCGATCCGTTGGGTTTACATAGCAAAAGCCATCGTCCGCGCGGGTTTCTTCGCCAAGTAGGGCATCAAGCATTTCCGATACTAGATCGTCAATATAAAGAAGTTCGAGGTCTGTGGAGGGATCATTTACCGTAATAGAACGATTATTGGCTATATTGCTACAAAATGTTGCTACCACGGAGTTGTAGCCAGGGCGACACCACTTACCGTAAACATTAGGAAACCGATAAATAAGCACGGGCACACCCGTGCGTTCGGAGTAATCACGAAAAAGGTTTTCTCCAGCAAGTTTTGATTTACCATATCCACCATCCATAAAACAACCTCGGGAGGAGGCTTTCGTACTCGAGGCAAACATAATTGGAGAAAGATTATTTTGGCGCTCAAGGGTACTGATCAGGGTGGAGGCGAAATCGCGGTTGCCCTCCATGAATTCAGAAACATCCTTGGGACGATTTACTCCCGCCAGATTAAACACAAAGTCAGCTTCGGCACAATAGGTTGAAAGCTCGTCGGGTATCGATTCTCGATCGTACTCGAAAATGGTAAGCGGTAAAAGCGGTTGATACTTTTCGCGACGATCTTTACCGTCACGGATGGCCTTAAGGCTCTCACAGAGATTCCTCCCGACAAACCCCTTTGCACCTGTTACTAAAATTTTCATGACTAAATCACCCTTCCAGTATCTTTCCTGGCACCTTTCGAACAACTTTTAGATTTTAATTTTTGTAGGTATCTCACACAAGCAATGGGTTCGACGACTTGAAAAGGCATGATTGCTGCGATGCTGGCGAGTACAACACCAATCCAACTACCGGTTAGCGCACATAAGAAGCTTGCTAAAGGAATCATCGCGACGGCACCCAGACCCATACATACCACTTGCACAGTGAAAAACGAAAGGCCATTTCCTATTGATGCGTTTACGTTCTGCAACACAAACACAACCGCAAATAGTGTCATCACTACCACATAACTCCAATTTACAAGAATAGTTCGGTCTCCCAGCCATACATCGAACCCAACCTGAATAAACGAAATACTTGCAACGCATACCGCTACCACCACCAGAGGTAAAAGCAGGAGGTATTTTCGATACATCCCGATAATCCAGTCGTAGTTCCCTTCCGCCTGAGCCTTTGTAACTGCAGACCAAATGGGCACCAACGCGATTGCCGCAATCGCCCCAATCGTATAATAGACTTTGTAGTAGATCTGAAACTCGACCACCTCAGAAGGACCACGCAGAATCGAGATTAAAAGCGGATGCGTCGTGGCGACAACCACCCAGGTCAGCTGCAGAAACAAGATAACCAAACCAGTCGACATTGATTCTTTTGCATAGCGCCACTTAAAACCGCGAAAGTCGACACGACAACCAAGAGAATTACCTTTAAAGACAACGATAGTTGCCGCAAGCAGCGGCAATGCCATGCAAACGACATTCGCAAGTCCAAGCATGCAAAGATTAACATCATCACCAGAAGCAGGAGCAAGCAACACAAAAGCTAGAATCAGAGTGTTCGAGACAAGCGCTATCGCGTTCACAATAGAAGAT
>NZ_JAVWUP010000228.1:0-3613 GCF_036667095.1 Gordonibacter sp.
ACATTATAGGAAGGCACGACGATGGAGAGCGTTGGTGTGGAGGCCTGAAATATTTGCTCGGATAGCTTGTTCACTGTTTTGGGGGGTTGGGTGATAAGAGTGATTTCTTTTTCGATAGTTTCTTCGCGGCGACACAAATCGTATATTTTTTCATGGCAAGCAGCTGCACACTCAAGAAACTTAGCAGGATTTTTGTAAAGATCCTCAAGTATATCGGCATACTGAATATAGTTTTCCGGTTCAGCGAGGAGACCTATGTTGTTGGGCAAGAAATGTTCGGCTGCATCTATCTCAGAACTGACAACGGCTAGTCCTGACATGGCAGCTTCGTCGGCAGAGACGCCTTGGGAATCATATCGTGACGCATAGAGAGCAATGCCATGTTCTTTATGCACATCAGCTATTTCTTCATGGCTTAAGAAATAAGGGTGTAGGTGGACGTTACTAAATTTGTGCAGTGGTTCGATGAGCTCATCATAGAAGTCGCCTTGTCCGTAAATATTGAATTCCATATGATCAAAACAAGCTCGTCGGCTAAGTTCTACAATGCAGCGAACATCAACATCTATTGAGTAAGAGGCAATATTGTCAAATCGTCTGACAAAAAAGATTTTTTTGCGCAATTCAGCGCTTTTCGTTTCGTAAGTGTATCTTTTTTCATCAATATAGTTTGGAATAATATGATAATTTTCAAAAGTTATTCCAATAGTTTCCTCGCTGCGCAATTTTTGCTGCTCCGTAATAAAAATCCAAGAAACGCGAGGGTTTTTATTGTATCGAGCTATAATGGCATCTTTTTTCCGGTATTCCTCTCTTTTATGTTCAGAAAGAGGTTCCGGTTTTTGAAAATAGGGAACGGTGTATTGCGGTGAATCCCAATAGCGAGTTTCTGGGTTGTGACACCAAAAATAAAGTTCCGCATCTCCTATTTCGCAGGAATCAAAAAGCAATGCATATTTTTGGTCAAAAAAGTGAACAAGGATTTTTTTGTATCTTTTGTTTCTCAAGATTGTTCGTAGGTCTGTAAAGGGAAGTCTAAGAACATCAATCCCTTCAAAAGTATATTTACAATCCCCTTTATAATCATGACAGCAAACGGTGTCAAAATTGATTCCAGCCTCTTTATAGGCCTGCAGGCGAGAATGTACAAAGCCGCAGAGATATTTGTTTTCTAAAGCTGGATAAGAGGGGGTTATAACCAATATATCGCTCGTGAGGTCAGATAGGAGAAATTTAGTCTTTTCTTGTTCTGATGCAAGAAATCCTATATCTAATTTTGTTATCCTGACTTTTGAATGAGGAGAAACCAATAATTCTGGAAGGGCTTTTTCTGCATCGCCAAATGAGAATAGGGAGATTGAGTTTAAGGTACTTTCCCCAAAAGCGATATCGAGAAGCTTTTCTACAGGGTTAATTAGTCGTAAAAGAACGGAATTGCCCTCTATTGCCTCGCCTTCGAAAAGACATTCGGTATAAGGCTTATGAAGCGAAAAAGGTGACCCACGATAAACGGAAACAGCCTTGCTGCTTTCATTGGTTATTTCAAGAAAGTTCTTCCCTTGATTTATGATGGCTTGTGACGAGCTGGTCTTCCAGTCACCATCCAGTAGGTCTATAACTTCAACGTGATCCGCTTGATCGAAATGAGAATTTATGGAACCGGTCGAACTCAACTTAACCACTCCTTTGATTTTGCTAAAGCTAATCTGTGCTTTGCGTGTCGCAACAACAACGTCCTCCAAGGTGGGGCACTTCTTCCTGGGCAGCTTCAGGGCGCGTGCCAAATACGACGAGGACTTTCATTGCAGCCTTTCATTTTAGCCGATAGAATATCATTGTATTTGAAACTTTTCCCCCTAAGGGATGAGCTTCAAAAGAAGTATCAATTCAACAGTATAGGATAGATGCTGGTGGTATAGAATGTTTTTATTCTGCGGCTGACTTGGGTACTTCGCGCTTCCTTGCTTCTTTTGATGCAGGCGGCTTGCTAAGCCGCTATGATAGTTTCTCTTGTGCTGGATTTTTTCAATCGTTATTTGGAAGGTTGTCATGGCTCACTATGATGTTTTGATTGTTGGTAGCGGTTTGTTTGGCGCCATTTTTGCCCACGAAGCAACTGCTCAAGGCAAGAAAGTTTTGGTCGTTGAAAAAAGAGACCACATCGGGGGGAATTGCTACACCGAAGAGGTGGAAGGAATCAACGTGCACCACTATGGTGCCCACATATTTCGCACCAACGACAAGGCTGTATGGAATTATCTAGGGCAGTTTTGTGAATTCAACAATTTTGTAAACTCACCGGTCGCCAATTTTAAGGGTGAGCTGTACAACCTTCCGTTCAATATGAACACCTTTTATGAGCTATGGAAAACGCACACTCCCGATGCTGCTCAAGCACATATCGCGCAGCAGTGCGTGGCCTGCGAAACCCCTCAAAACTTAGAAGAACACATTCTGGCTTTGGCCGGTCGGGATATTTACGAGAAATTAGTGAAAGGCTACACCGAAAAGCAGTGGGGCAAACCCTGCACCGAATTGCCACCTTCTATCATGAGGCGTATTCCTCTGCGCTTCACCTACGACAATAATTACTTTAACGATAGGTATCAGGGCATTCCCGTTGGAGGCTACACAAAGGTTATCGAATCGATGCTTGCGGGCAGCGAAGTGCGCTTGGGGGTCGATTACCTGAAGGATAAAAATGCCCTCGACGATCTAGCCGACCAGGTAATTTATACAGGTACCATCGATGCCTATTTTGATTACTGCTTTGACCCTCTCGAATATCGTAGCCTCAAGTTTGAACACGAATGTTTGGATAAGAAGAATTACCAAGGGGTTGCGGTAATGAATTTTACCGATTTTGAAACACCCTATACGCGCATTATCGAACATAAGCATTTTGAGTTTGGAAATCAGCCCACAACGGTTATTTCCAGGGAGTACCCGATTGATTGGCACATTGGCATTGATCCCTACTATCCCATGGAGGATCAGACAAATCGCGATCGCTATGCTCGTTATGCCCTCAAGGCGCAGCAGGAAACGAAGGTGCACTTCGGAGGACGCTTGGGCGAATATAAATACTACGATATGCAGGATACGGTGAAGTCGGCTTTATCCAAGGCAAAGGAATGGTTGCGATAGCTCATGGATGCCCAAAGTTCCCTACAGGCCAGCTGGGTCATATTCTTCGTAGGAAATCAGTAGGTTCCTAGTTTTTCAATCCTCTCAGCGCTTCCTTGATTTTGCTGGGGATCCTCAATGCTGCCGTACCAAAGCGAAATGCGCGCGAGTTCACCAATGAGGCAAGCTCTTCTTGAAGTGTTGTATTTTGCTCGGTCAGTAGAGATTCTTTTGTCAGAAGATCGTCGACTGCTTCCCGGTAGCCTTTTATTTGGGTTTCGTAATAGATAGCATCTTTCTTCATGGAGCTAACTGTATACATGAGATACGAAGCTGGAGAACCGGAGCAAATGGTCTTGTACGTTTGACGATAATGAGGACTAAGGAAGTCGAAGTTCATGGCTTTCAATCGTGCTTTCCAGCCTTCACAGAGATTGAAAGCTGTTTGCATCGATTCAGCATCTTTGATCAAAGTGAGCGTTCCACT
>NZ_JAVWUP010000229.1:0-3593 GCF_036667095.1 Gordonibacter sp.
CTGCCATGGTTCCTCCTAGAGGGTCGGATGTCCGCAGCCTCCGTGTTGAGGCCGCTTCTCATGGCGCCCACTATGGGATCGACCCGTACCGTTGTGAAGGAATAATGAAGTTTGTTTTTTATTGCAAGGCACCTAGAGCGAAACCAAACCGGGAATAAGATGCTTCATCAGGACGTATTACAAAGGAGCAACCCCGTAATCAGCGCCTTCTGAACCCGTTTGAACGCATCTAAACCTCTCTCAGCCCCATCTGAACCTTTTTGAACTACCAACGCCTCCCCTTGGGAGCGGTATCATACAAACGTGATGTGACGCTCGGAGAACCAAGGGAGAGTAGATCGCTTTGGAAGTAGTTTTCTACGTGTACACGATACTCGTCATGCTTGTCTGCATAGCCGCCAGCACAATCACGATTTCCGCCTACCTTATCTCACGAAACCGCGCGCACCTATTTGCCGTGTTCTTCTTTTTGTTCTACTTCTTCGATCTCGCGCTTATTTTCCAAAGCGAGTATCTAAACCATGGCACACTGATTCCTCTTAATTTGTATTACGAAATAGACCAGCCCATGCTCAAGACCATTTTCGCCGTGGGCATTCTGGAATCGATCTGGCTTATTGTGTGTGATCACTTGAACAAGGAGAGCATCGCACTCAAGATTGGTCCGGCAATGGTGTTCGTCGTCGTCAGCTTTCTCGTCGTTGCGCTCATGCCCGAAGGCGATTGGAG
The DNA here is from genome assembly GCF_036667095.1 of Gordonibacter sp. Taxonomy (NCBI): domain Bacteria; kingdom Bacillati; phylum Actinomycetota; class Coriobacteriia; order Eggerthellales; family Eggerthellaceae; genus Gordonibacter; species Gordonibacter sp. Next base: position 730 of record NZ_JAVWUP010000229.1, read on the forward strand.
GCAATGGTGTTTTTACAGCCTTCGCGAAGCGTTCTTCATATGGTGTCTCGGATATTCCTTCATCCAGTACAAACATACCAAAAACGCCGTCGAGCACGCTCGGCTACGCAGGTACAAACCGCTGTTCCTTGCAACGATCGTGCTGGTAACGTGCATTGTCATCGAGAATACCTGCCTCATTCTTATCTGGAAGCCAACGGGTGACATCGCCTCTTCCTTGCTACCCCTGTACCTGTCGGAGCGTAACTTTTCGGAGAACACCTTGGTGCTCGCATACGCCTTTTTCGCCCTGCGCGCGGGAATTTTAATCCTTCACCTGCGGGCAAAAGAGCCGCCAACGCCCGACAGCCCCGCGTCTCAAAGGCACATAGAAAGCGTTTTTCCCCAGTATGCCGAACAACACAAACTCACGCCGCGTGAACGCGACATTCTCAGGCTTACGTTGTTGGGAAAGGATTACCAAAACATCGCCAGCGAGCTGCAGCTCGCCATAGGCACGGTGAAATCCCATACGCACAATATTCTGAAGAAGACCAGTCAGGCCAGCCGCCAGGAACTCATGCAGGATTTCTGGAAGGATTAGAGCAGCACGCAAGAGCGCCCCGCCAAGACAGAAATCTGGACGGGGCGCTTCATTGGGCAGGGGGTAAGCTACTTGCCAGCAGGCTCCTGCTGGGTGATGCAGTGGATGTTGCCGCCGCCGAAGACCACCTGGTCGGTCTTCACGCCCACGGCCTTGTACACACCCTCGCCCCAGGCAGCGTCGAAGGCGGCCTGGATCTGCTCGATGGCCAGCGCGTCGTTCTCGTCGCCGTACTGCGGCACGATGACGCCCCCGTTGACAATGAGGAAGTTCATGTAGGAGGCGATCAGCGGCTCGTCGGCCACGCGGGGCTCGGCGTTCTCGTCGATGTCGATGGAATCGCACGACGCCTGGTCCATGTACAGCGGCTTCACCGGCATGACAAGTTTGGTCACCTCGAGCTTGCGACCCTTGGCGTCAACGGCATTGGAAAGCGTCTCGTAGGCGGCATGGCACTCGTGGTAGAACGGGTAGTCCGGATCGTCAGACCAGATACAGAGCATCTTGCCGGGAGCCACGTAGCAGGCCACGTCGTCGATGTGCCCGTTCGTTTCCTCAGGATCGATGCCGTCCTTCACCCAGATGACCTTTTCGCAGCCTAGGTAGTTCTTCAGGCCCTCGTCCATGTAGGCGCGCAGCTCCTCAGACCATGCCTCGTGATCGGTGACGGAGGCGTTGCGGCCGGGGTCGAGCAGGCACATGTCGGTGGTCACGACCGTGCCCTCGCCGTCAACGTGGATAGAGCCACCCTCGATGATGAGGCTTTCGGGGCGATAGCGACGACAACCGCTCATCTCGGCCATCTTCAGCGCGATCTGCTCGTCTTTGTCCCACGGGAAGTACAGGCCGTTCTCGAAGCCACCGTAGGCGTTGAAGTGCCAGTGCACGGCGCGCTTCTCGCCGGCGTCGTTCACAACCCACGTAGCGCCCGTGTCGCGCACCCACGCGTCGTCAGTGGTCATCTCGATGACAGTGACGTTCTCATCGTCCTCGAAGAGAGCTTGAGCGTTGGCGTAGTCGACCTGGTTCACGCACATGGTAACGGGCTGGAACTGCGCAATGGCGCGTGCCACCTCGGCGTACTGCTTCTGGGCAGGCTTTGCGCCCCATGCCCACGTGTCGGTGCGGTGCGGCCATGCCATCCAGATGCGGGTCTGCGGCTCGAACTCGCCGGGCATGCGGAAACCGTCGGCCTTCGGGGTGGACTCGCTCTCAAAAATCGTCTTCATAGTGCATCCTTTCTCACATTAAAGGCATTCTATGCGAAACACGATGGATGATGCACGCGGCAAGGTTTCAACCTATCCGCGTTTTCCCTACAAGTACCTCGTTGCGGGTCCGCCCGGCACCGGCAACCAAGGCAGCAGCGCCGGGCGAGATGCAACGAGAAAAGCTACGAGACGGCCGGCTCTTTCTCAGGAACCGTCTCGCCTTCGCCGACACCCTCGTCAGCCCCCTCGGTCTCGGCCGCCTCTTCCGCAGCCTCTTCAGCCAAACGCTCAGCAGCCAAAGCCGGCGTCAGGCCCTTGAACTCGGTCTTGCGACCGCGAGCGGAGAACACGCGGATGATCTCGCCCAGCACCACGAACACCAGCACGCCGACGAGCATGGGGATCTTAGACAGCTCCTCTTCCGAGCCATTGAGCGGCACGATGGTGGCGATGATGGACAGCACAAGCTCGATGGCAGGAATAGCCAGCACCACCAGCATGAACTTGCCCTTGAAGGGGAACTTGAACACACGCGCCCGGTTGGGATCGACCCTGCGCAGCTTTAGGAACGCCGGGAACATGGGAATGTAGCTGATGAGCAGGAACACCACGTTCATAGAGAACAGCATCCAGAAAATACCGTCGGAAATGGCCGGGATAGGAATGAGCTGCAGCATGAGCGCAAGCGACGCCACGACACCGTTCACGATGGCCGCACCCGTAGGCATGCCGGTCTTCTTGCTTTCACGGGCGAACACCTTGGGCATGTTGCCATGCTTGGCAGCATAGTCGGCCACATAGTTCACGCCGAAGGACCAAGACGCCATGTTCGCGAACAGCGTGACCAAAAAGACGATGCAGATGAGCATGAAGATCGGGGACGCCTCGCCCACCATGGTCATCACGGCGTAGATCATGCCGAAGTCCGGGTCGATCTGGTCGGCCGGAATAGCCGCGCCGATGCCGAACGAGCAGAACAGGTAGATGGCGCCGATGGCCAGGCCGCCCAGCACGATGGCCTTGGGAATGTCGCGCGAGGGGTTCTTCATGGCGCCGGCGAACGTGCAGAT
>NZ_JAVWUP010000230.1:0-3550 GCF_036667095.1 Gordonibacter sp.
CGCGCCGTGGCAGCCGTAGCATCCCGCAGCCCCCAGCCCTTCGAAGCGGCCGGCATGGCTTTTAGGCATGAGAGGTGGAGCCCCTGCGGGCACGTTCGCGTTGAGGTCGTCTTTCGGAGCCTCGCTTGCGCATCCTGCGACGGCTGCCATGCCCAGCGCCAGGGTGAGCGTCAAGGTAGCGGTTACCAGTTGCTTCTTCATAGCTACCTCCCCTCGACCTTTGTGATGGACACGCAGGTCTTCTTGTAGTCGGGTTCCTTGGACAGTGGGCAGTACGTATCCTGTACGGCCAGGTTGACACGCGTCTCTTCAGCGAAGAACGGCGCGAAGGCCATGCCCTCCTGCGGCTCGGTTCGCCCTGCGGTGGATACCTTGATGTCGAAGGCGCCGTAGCGCGACTTCACGTGCACCGTATCGCCGTCCTTCACGCCCAGCTTGGCTACGTCGTTGGGGTGCAGGTTCAGCAGGGCCTCGGGAAGCGCGCGGTCGAGCTCGGGCACGCGGCGGGTCATCGTGCCGGTGTGCCAATGCTCCAGCAAACGTCCGGTGCAGAAGTAGAAGGGGTACTCCGCATCGGGTGTCTCGGCGGGCGGCTCGTAAGGACGGAACACCACGGAGGGTTTGGCGTTGGCCGACTTGTAGAAGCTCACGCTGTTCGCGAGGCCTGTCTTGCCGTACTGGGCCACGCCCTGCTCGTCGAAGCCTTCGGCTTGGCTGCCGGCGGCGAACCGCCACTTCGTTTCGAGCCACCTTCCCTCGACGTTGCGTACCGGCCACGTCATGCCGTGGCGGGTCAGGTACTCCTCGTAGGGGGCCAGCTGCTTGGCTTCCATCTTCAGTTTCGCCTTAAACGTGCCGTCGACGTCGTTGTTGATGGCCAGCGCACGGTCGTTCAGGTCGGGGTTCGAGAACGTGCGGTACTCTTCCCAGATCACGCGGTTCGTTTCGCGGTCGTCGGCCTTGAAGCCGGCAGCGTTCTTGTCGTAGAATGTGCCGAACAGGTGATCGAAGGCATCCTTGCCGTCTATCTGCTCGCCTGCCAGCACGCGGCGTGCCACTTCCATGAGTATCCACAGGTCCCATTTCGCCTCGCCCGGCGCCTCGACGGCCTTCTCGAACACGGCGGTGCGTCGCTCGCCGTTGCCGAACTGTCCCTCGCGCTCCACCCAGAGGGCTGCGGGCAACACGACGTCGGCGTACTCGCATGACGAGGTGGGGTACACCTCGTTTACCACGATGAACGCATCGAAGACGCCCTTCTGGTCGCCTTCGCCCAGAAAACGGGTGAGGTTAGGCATGGATACGGCCCAGTTGTTATGCGCCGACCAGAGGAAATCGATGTTGCCCTTCGACAGCTCGCGGAACGTCTTTACCGTGTGGAAACCGGGCTTCTGGATGGCGTCCAGATAGCCTTCCGGCAAATCCCAGATTGCTTCGGTGTAGCGGCGGTGCTGCTCGTTGGCTACCAGCAGGTCGGCAGGTAGGCGGTGGCTGAACGTGCCCACCTCGCGTGCGGTGCCGCAGGCAGTGGGCTGGCCTGTCAGCGAGAAAGGGCCGCAGCCAGGACGCGCGATCTTGCCCGACAGTAGGTGGATGTTGTAGATGTTGTGGTTCATCCACGTACCGCGGTTGTGCTGGTTCACGCCCATGGTCCAAAGCGACATGATGTTCTTCTTCGGGTCGGCGAACTCGGCAGCCAGCGCCTTCAAGTCCTCGACCGGCACGCCGGAGAGCTGCGAGGTGTACTCGAACGTGTAGGGGGCCAGGCGTGCGGCGTACTCATCGAACGTGATGGAGGCGACGGCATCGACCTTCTGGCCGATCTCGCTTGCGTCGTAGCCATCCTCGATGGAGTTGCCGATGTTCTCGGTACCCTGCTTGAACTGCAGATGGTCGGTTACGAAGGCCTCGTCGTAGCGCTTGCTCTGCACCAGGTAGTTCGCGATGCAGTTGGCGATGGCCAGGTCGGTGTTCGGCTGGAACAGCATGACGGTATCGGCGCTGACCGAGGTGCGCGTGCGTAGCGTGCCCAAGTCGTAGTGCTTCACGCCCTCGCCGGAAAGTTTGCGGGCCGTCAGGCGGGAGTACAGCATAGGATGTGCCTCGGCCATGTTGGCACCCCAGGTCACGAACACGTCGGCGTGGTCCAAGTCCTCGTAGCAGCCGGCCGGTTCGTCGGTCTGGAATACGTTCATGAAGGCCACGACGGCGCTGGCCATGCACAGGCGCGCATTCGGATCGATGTTGTTGGAGAGGAGCCCTGCCTTCCAGAACTTGGCCGTGGCGTAGCCCTCGGTGATGGGCTGTTGGCCGCTTCCCCAGAAGGCGAGCCGGGTCTTATCGGCCTTCCAGGTTTCCTTCAGCTTAGAAGCTACCAGCTCAAGCGCCTCGTCCCACGTCGCCTTGCGCAAGCCTTCGCTGGTGCCCTTGGTAGCCTTGTCCTCGCGGATAAGCGGGGTAATCAGCCGATCCTCGCCGTAGAGTATCTTGCCCAGGTAATAGCCTTTAACGCAGTTCAGTCCCCTGTTCGACTGGTTGTCCGGATCGCCGGTGACCGACACCAGCTTGCCGTTTTTTACCTCACAGACAACACCGCACCCACAGCCGCAGAAACGGCATACCGACGAGAACTTCTGCCCCTCGCCGCTCGCGTTCGCTGCGGGCGCGCTGCTGCAGCCGACCAGCGATGCCAGGCTTCCTGCCGCCGCCGCGCTTGCCAGCGCAATGGCCGATGTTTTAACGAATGCCCGCCTTGTCAGATCCATATGGTTCCCTCCTCGGTCGATTCCTCTTCTTGCGCGCGAAGCTCCCTGCCTTCAGCTGAGGCGGTATCGCTCTATCCGCCGACGTCGCCTGCTTGCGGCCCCCCTTCGTCGCCCACGATGCGGATGGCTACTTCAGGCTCGCCTACGACGCAACGCTGCACGCACAAGCCGCAGCCGACGCAGGAATCCTGCACGATGACAGGTGCGAACACCGCGTGGATGGCATCGCCTTCGCGCATGCGGTAGTCAATGCGTATGGCCTCGTCGATAAGGGGGCATGTGCGGTAGCACACTTCGCAGCGCAAGCCCTGAAACGCGATGCAAAGATCCTCGTCGATGACAGCGGTGCCCATACGCACGTCGTTGCGCTGGACCACGCCGCGCAGCGCGCCTGTGGGGCAGGCGGCTTGGCAGGGGAAGTCCTCGCACAGGCGGCATGCCTGGGCGCGTGCGTCGATGGTAGGGGTCCCTACGGCGAAGCCGGTATTGCCGTTAGCAGGGGAGAGCGCGGCGAAAGCACATGCTTCGATGCATTTGCCGCATTTGATGCAGCGAGAGAGGAAATCCTGCTCACCATGGGTCCCTGGTGGGCGCAAAAGGTTCGTCTCGCCGTGCGCGACCAGGCGCACGCCCTGGATGGCGACGGCTACGGCGGCTAGGCCTGAGGCGATGCTCGATGGTTTCATGGACAGCCTCCTTCCTCTGCCTTGTATGATGCGCTGCATGCCGGGTCCTGCCAATCGGGATAGCTACGCGAAACGATGAGGGTTTAACCCTATGCAAAG
>NZ_JAVWUP010000231.1:0-3545 GCF_036667095.1 Gordonibacter sp.
GCCGGAGGATAGCAGGATGCGCGATGGCTGGTCGGATGATGGGCGGCCGGAGCTCACGCAGGTTGATCCTTTGCGTGAGCATGCATGGAGCGGGAATGTGCGCGCCGTGCGTCAGATCGTGCCTTTGAGCACTTCGAGAAACATACGAGACGAGGAGAGCTGATGACCACGCAGAAGCGCGGCATGGGAAACATTCTGGCATCGGTGGCGGTAGGTGTGGCGATTATTGCCGCCTGCGGGCTGGGTTTGTACTTTGTAGACGGCGGCTCGTTTACCGGGTTGTTCGGCGGTGCTTCAAGCGCCAAGCAGGGTTCGGTAGAAGTGCACACGGTGACCGATTCGGTTGGGCGCACCGTGGAGGTGCCTGCTGATCCTCAGCGCATCGCCGCAATGGATGCTTTTTCGGGCAACGTGTGCGTGTTGTCGGGCGCGGGCGAGAAGCTGATGGGCGCACCGGGCGGTGTCGTCTCCAACGAGCTGCTGCAGAAGCTTTGCCCAAGTTTAGGGGATATTCAGCAGTTGTCAGGAAACAGCATCAATGTGGAAACCTTGATGGCGGCTGGAGTTGATGCGGCGTTGGTCAAGCGCGACCTGTATGACGGGGGAGAAGAGACTGCCAAGCTGGACAAGCTGGGTATTCCTTATGTGGTGGTGGACTACGGTACCGTCGAGGAGCAGATGGAGGCCATTTCGCTGGTTGGGCAGGTGTGCGGAGCGAAGGCTTCAGTAAAAGCCGAATCTATCGCTGCGTACTATCGCGCCACGGTCAAGACGGTCGAGGAGCGATCGGCGAGCCTCGCTGCCGATCAGAAGAAGCGCGTCTACCATTCCATCAACGATTCTTTGTTGACCGATGGCGCAGGTTCTCTCGGTGCCGACTGGATCGAGCGCACGGGAGCCATTGACGTGTCGGCAGATCAAGCCGGTGTGGGTGGGATGGGGGACTACTCGGCAACGCTTGAACAGGTGTATGCCTGGAACCCCGAGGTGATCGTTTGCAATACGGCGGCTACGCGCGCTTCTATCGAAAGCGATGCGCAGTGGCAGGGCATGGCGGCGGTAACGGCGAAATCGGTGTACAACCTGCCGGTATCGACGAGCCGGTGGGGGCAGCGTGGCGATCCGGAAACGTTTCTCGGTATGCTCTGGTTGGGCAAGACTCTCTATCCTGGGCAATACGAGGACATCGATCTTGAAGAGACGGTTGTCGCCTACTATCGGGATATTATCGGGTTGGATATCGATGCCGAAACCTGGGGCACCATCGTTGCTGGTCAGGGTGTGCGCGCCGAAGGCTCCGGCGGGCAGGAAGGTTCGGGCAGCGGCTCGGGCGGCGGAGGGGGAAAGTAGATGCGTGCTCATCTGATGAATAGGCCGATCGAACGGGTGGAAGAAGGGCTTGCTTCTGTGGTGGTTGCGGTGGACGACACCGACGATGCAACTCGTTGTACTTCCACTGGCGAGATTGCAAGTCTTATAGCAGCAGCCGCAGTTGATCTGGGCGGATGCTTGCGTTTGGAAGTGACGCGCCATCAATTGTTACTGCGCGACGATGTGCCTTATACGTCGCATAATTCTTCAATGGTGTTCGAGGCGCTGATGCATCCCGGGTTCATTGACGATCTGCGTGAGCGCGCCATCGCCATCATAGCCGCTCATCGCGCAGAAACCTCGGATCCGGGATTGTGCTTTGCCTGCGTGCCTGCCCAAGCTGAACGGGGTCGGTGTACGGCGGCGAGCGCGGGATTGGAAGCGCAAGAAGTTGACCCGGCTGTTTCTGAGCTCGTATCGTTCGGCCGTCGCGCAAAGGTCGAATTCTGTAGCAAGGAGGCTGCCTATGCGCTTGCCGCCCGGGTGCCTTGGGTGGTTTTGAGCGAGCATGGGGGAGACGGGGCGGGGGTCGTGGGGGCGCTCGCGGGCGTGGGGCTGCGCTTGGGCGGCTGCGACGGCAGGTTTCGCGGTAAGTGGAACTTCGCAAAGCTGTGTGCAGGCGAATTGTCCTGCAGCGTCGGCGCGGTAGAGCGTCGGCTTGCACGTGATTTTCGCGGCCCGGTCCAGTTGGTCGACGAGCAGGGTGCGCCTCTTGATCCTGCTCTGCCGTTTTCGCTTGACGCGGAGGGCAAGCCTATCCTCTACGACGGGGCGCTTACGGTGGTGTGCGATGTTGTGGACGGCGTGGCGCATCCTTGTTCGAAGATCGACTTGGGCGAGATAGGCAATGTGGGAGAGAGCTGGTCACGGGTCTGCTCTTCCTTTGAGTGGGACAACGATGCGGAAGAATGTCTTGACCGCACGCCGTCTTGCAAGAACTGCCTGCACCGGCGTTGGGTGGCTGGAGGATTCCAGTGTGCACGCAATCGGGCTATTGGTAGTGCTTGACGTTTCGTCCGTACAACCGTTTGTTGGAACCCGCTGAAAGGAACTAAGCACCATGAACTTTCTCAACCAGTTCTTCGTAAACGATGCGCTGCACACGTTGTCCCAAGCCCTTATCATTCCAACCGTTGTCTGCTTGCTCCTACTTGCTGCTTATACGGTATACACCCTGGGGTCTTTGGTAGTGGAAGTAGTGGTGGAGCGGCGTCATTACCGGGTTGCATTGCCTCGGCTGGTGGCCAACTTGGATGCAGCGCATTACGATGAGTTGGATAGCGTAATTGACCAAAGCGGTCTTCTGGATACGCAAAAGGCTGCCTTGAAAGAGCTGGTATCCTATATGTATCTTCCCGAAGATGCCCTCACTGAGGTGGCGAAGCGTCTGCTTGCCGACGAGAGCGGCCGCTACCAAAAGGCACTTTCGCCAACCGATGCGGCCATCAAGGTGGGGCCGATGCTGGGTTTGATGGGCACCTTGATACCCTTAGGTCCTGGTATTGTGGCTTTGAGTTCTGGCGACTTGAACACGCTCTCCTCCTCGCTTCTGGTGGCGTTCGATACCACGGTAGCGGGTTTGGTGGTTGCCGTGGTGTGCTATGTGGTTACGAAAGTTCGCCGACGCTGGTACGAGGACTATCTGGTCAGCCTTGAGGGCGCCATGAACACCTTGCTTGAGAAGGCCGATATTCTACGTGCTGGGGGGTACGCGTTTCAGGCGGGGAAGCCGTTTGGAGAAGGGGGCCGCCATGTCCAAGCGTAACCTGCGCGCTTCGCACCTAGGTACTTCTAAACTCCTTGGCGATCAAGATCAGGACCCTATGGGCTCGCTGGGTAATCTTATGGACGTGATGCTGGTGTTCGCTTGCGGGTTGATGTTGGCCCTCATTGCCAATTGGAACGTCGATCTAAGCGACGTGCAGTCGTCGGGCGGCAGTCCTGCGATACGTGAGATCGAGGGCGACTTGGAAGCTGTTCAGGAAGGTATAGCCGCAGAAGGCAGCGCGTATGAAAACCTCGGCACGGTCTATCGCGATGAAAAAACGGGTCAACTATACGTCGTGACCCCCGAAAAATAAGGCTCATCTTCTAGGGGGCCGCTGTGCTTCTCGTTGCGCATATCATGAAGTCCGCTGAGCCGAAAACGGTGTGTTTCTTGAAGAAAACCGGCC
>NZ_JAVWUP010000232.1:0-2165 GCF_036667095.1 Gordonibacter sp.
CGGTAGATATTGCTTACATGGTGCTTCGCTGTCCCCTGCGCAATGGAAAGCTCGTCGCAGATATACCGCACGCTTCGTCCGCGTGCGAGCAGTACCAGCACCTCCGATTCACGCTGGGTCAACCCGCAGGCAGCCACGATGCGGGCGCATTTCTCCTCGACGCTCAGGTCGATGCGGGGGACGGTAGGCAATGCGTACAGCCTGCGCACATCGGTCTCGGTGAAGAACAGCATTCCCACCAACGCAACGGCAAGCGTTCCCAGAAGGAAGGCGTCCGAGCGTAGCGCATCCGACCAAAAACCAGCATTTTGAAGCACATCGGCTGCGGTCGATCCAATAAGGGTTCCTACGCGCGCCGCCAGGATAACCACGCCAAACGTGAGGGCGATAGGCAGTCGGGCGCGAAACGCCACATCGGTCGATACCAGCATCATGAACATATCGAGGCAGTACACGCCCATAATGATCAATCCCACGCCCACAAAGCGCAGCTGTTCACCCAGCAAGAGGATAAGAATGAGCCCGGCCACCATGGCGGGTACGACGGGGCGGTACAGCGTGATAGGCTCGGCATCCGAGGGGGCGATGACCATGCTCAGCGTGATGGCGGCTATTGCTCCGCCGGCAAGCACAAGTGCTTTGGCGATGAAGGCGCTATCCCCGGAACTAAAGGTGTTCGCCAATCCTTGCGAAAGGCCGTACACGATGCTGATAACCAGTATGCTCAGCAGTATCCGCCCAAAGGGGATTGATCGGATGTCCAAGGGCAGCACGGAGGGCGCTCGTCTTGGCTCGCTTCGACAGGCGTACAGCACTGCTGCGGAAATGACCGGCAAGGCCGCGGCGAAGAGGGCCGAGGCAGGTTGGGGCAACAGGTAGCCTATGAAGAACAGTACGAAAGCGAACGTATAGGATGCGTAGAGGTGCCGTCCCACCCGCCCGGTGGCAAGGGCGCTCCACAGCTCGCCCCACATGATAAGTAACAGCGCATTGCCAAGGGCTATGGCGAGGGCTCCCGCAAGGAACAGGGCGAAGCCGCTATTGCCTTGGCCGTGTAAAAGCGCAAAAGGGACGACCAGGGTTCCTAGGGCTGCCAATCCGCCAGCTAGTGCGTAGCTGGAACGTCGCGCGCTGAAGGGCGACAGCTTGCGCGAGGCACCGACAACTACCAGGTAGCCGAGCGTCGTCAGAACCAGCACCCAGATAGTGGTGTTCCCCGCAAACGGGTAGCGGTCCGTCGTGGGCAGCAGGGTGTCGGTGCACATGCTGATCATCCACCATGCCTGCCAGAACCCCAAGCCAAGGAGCTTCCATCCGGAAAACCGCGGCCGTGGCTCTGCCCCTCCTGCCCCTCCTGCCGATCGACGCTCGTGCGGGCGTGCCTGGACCAACTTGTCCATATGGGTCCCTCCCCGTTCCCTCATGAGATGCAAGCGTATCGAAACAGCCCGATCGGCGCAAGCGCGATGCATGGTCCATAACGGCCCATTCTGTGTTTTCCGGTGGAAATGGGCCGAAGCGTTCGATGACGAAAGCGCGACGATCTCGCATGATGTTTGCCGGGAGGAAAAGCTTGCAGCCTTGCCGGGGCAAGCGCATTTCCACTATCGGTGGTGCGGGCGAGGGGTCTGCGCCGTGCACGAAAGGGGTTTTACCATGAGTAAGGAAACCGTTTCAAATGCATTGTTCTCACAGGGAGGATTGTCGCGTCGTGCCTTCCTCGGTCTTGGTGCCACGGCCGCCGTTGCAGCCGGAGCAGCTGGTCTTGCCGGCTGTGCACCGGCACCGAAAAGCGAAGCTGCCAGCGAGGCGAAGGGCGCTTCTGGAACTTCCGCGCAGTACGCATGGGAAGTTGCCCCTGAGCCTATCAAGGACATAAAGCAGACAGTCGATACCGATATCCTCGTGGTTGGTGCCGGTCTGTCAGGCTGCGCTTGCGCCTGTGCTGCGGCCGAGCAGGGCGGCACGGTTACCGTGGTGGAGAAGACGAGCAGCTGGAACGGCCGTGGCGGCGGGTTCGGCACCATCAACTCGCGTTACATGGACGAACTGGACATCAAGGTGGACAAGGTGAACGCCAAACAGCACTGGATCGCCCAGTGCGCCAGCCGTGCGAATGAGGATCTCATCGTCAAGTTCTTCAACCATTCCGAAGAGGCCTCCAA
>NZ_JAVWUP010000232.1:2175-3516 GCF_036667095.1 Gordonibacter sp.
GCAGCGCCATGGTGGGTGCGTTCTACAGCCATGACGATGTGTATGCCGAGCAGCCTGGCTACCATATGCTCATGATTCCCAAAGAGGCCGGCCTTACCTCGACGGGCTTTGCGGGGGCGGAACTCCTGCACAACGATGCCGTGAAGGCAGGCGCGGAGTTCGTGTTCGACAGCCCGGCAGTCCAGCTGGTCAAAGAGGGCGATAAGGTGGTGGGCTGCATCTGCGAAGGCAAGGACGGTTACGTTCAGTACAATGCCAAGAGCGGCGTGGTGCTGTGCACCGGCGACATCGGTGGCGATGCTGATATGTGCAAGGCCTACGCTCCGGTGTGCGTGGAGTACGGCCAGCCCCGCAGCCAGTACACGCCGGTGGGTGTGAACACGGGCGACGGCCATAAGATGGGCCTGTGGGCCGGTGCTCAGATGCAGGACCTGCCGCTCCCTACGATGATGCACCCGCAGGCGTTCTGCTGGTTCCATGGGCCGTTCTTGTTCGTGAACGACAACGGCGAGCGCTTCATGTGCGAGGACACATGGGTGCAGGGCAAGTCGTTGGCCATCAACCGCCAGCCGGGTGGCGAGGCCTGGTCCATTTTCGATGCTAACTGGGAATCCGACCTGGTTCGTGGTCTGCCACAGGGTGGCGGCATGTTCTGGGACAGCTTCCGCCCCTACGGCTCCGATCTGTCGCTTGCCCCCGAATACTTCAAGACGCAGATCCCCGAGTACATCAAGGCGGGCAATGCCTACGAGGCCGATACGCTCGAGAACCTGGCCAAGCAGATCGGCTGCGATGCTGCTGCGTTCAAGGCGACCGTCGAGCGCTATAACGGCCTGTGCGAAGCGGGCGAAGATACCGACTACTACAAGAAGCCTGTGTTCCTGACGCCGGTGAAGCAGGGGCCGTTCTACGCGCTGAAAGTCGGACCGGCCCTGCTAGCCGTTCCGGGCGGCCTGCGTACCAATATCGACTTCCAGTGCTTGGGTGCTGAAGGCCAGCCGATCGAGGGCCTGTATGCGCTCGGCAACGTGCAAGGCGACATCTGCGCCGTCGACTATCCCATCAACGTTGCAGGCAATAGCCACGGTCGCTGCATCACGTACGGCTACCTGCTAGGACACGAGTTGGCGAAAGCGTAGCCTGTCCACCGTTTGTCTGCGGCAAGCCCGTTCCGCAGTAGGGCGAACTTTCTCGTTTCCCCGCATCGCCACCCTCCCTTGGGCGATGCGGGGCGGGTTTGCGAAACCGAGCACGTGCCTCGGTTGACAATGAGCGCTTGTTTGGGCCGCCGCCGTTGCTCTGCTAATGAACGCTGTGCGCCTCTTGCGTGTCCTGCTCCCG
>NZ_JAVWUP010000233.1:0-3515 GCF_036667095.1 Gordonibacter sp.
GTCAACCAGCACATCATCCACGATTATGCTTCCCCCTGCATCACTGGAAAAGTTACGCGACTTGTCGACGGAGATGTGTCTGAGAATATCCCCCGGCTGGCAATCGAGCACCTCGCAGATAGCGTCGAGCGTCGAGAACCGAATAGCCCTGACCTTGCCCGTCTTGATGCGCGACATGTTCACGTTCGTAATGCCGACTCTATCTGCAAGTTCGTTTAACGTCATCTTACGATCAGCCATAACCCGATCGAGATGAAGGATGATAGGCATGGCTATAGCTTATATTGTGTCGTCGGAGAATTCTTGCAGGAGAACGCCATATTTGAAAACGAAAGAAAAGGCAAAGACCACAGCCGACGCAATAAGGGGAGAGATGTTTAATGGAAAGATCATATTGTCGTTGGTTGAGACAAACCCCGTGTTCAAACCGTCGTAGTTTAGCAAAGTATTGTTTGAGGTAATAGCAAAGTCCAAAACGCAGTAAACAACCAGCAAGGCAGAGATCAGGCGCAATCTCTTGACTTGACTAAGGGTAAAGGGAGAGTCACCTTTCGCCGCATCGGAAAATATTCCATTAATCACCATAAATAGAGCCACTATGACAACTATATATGCCAAATGAAGAACAACCCCCAAGACGCTCAACCCATAGGCATGCTCGCTCGTCTTGTCTCCAACAAGAGCAAAAACCATGAAAGCAGTTGTGAATACCCAATAGACGCAGAGCACGCCAAAAACGATTTTCACTATCAGGCTTATGGATTTACACACGCGTCCTATTCTTTTCAAAGAATCTTTTGTTTCCTGCTCTGCCTCATCCAACATAACTTCTCCACCCTATTTAGCTAAACGGAAATAATGATAATTTTATCAAATAATTACGCGATACTTAACAGCAATAGGCTCCCCTTGAAAGAGGAGCCTATTGCTGTTAACTTCATTTTCGAGCATACTATATTCCCGGCGCAAAACAGATTCCGCCAAACCCAATAGGATAGCAAACTGCCCTCGGGTCAGCCTCACTATAAAACAGCATATCAAGCACCTCCTTTCGCTTTCTCCATGGCAGCCTGCATGGCTGCCCCCAACCTGTCGTAGAACTCCATAGTCATCGCGCAGTAGGAGTCTTTCGACTCCAAACTGCCCGACTCGAAAAGCGAGCGAGCTCTGCAGCCTCCCCCGCAAATTCGCATATAGCGGCATTCCGAGCAACCGTCGAACTTATCGACGCTCATCGCCTGGAACTGAGCCGACACGTCGCTTGCCAGCGCCTCGGACAGCGTGCCGGTGAACGCATTGCCCATAGCTAGCTCGGGGCGTTGCAGCATATGGCAAGGATAAACCGTCCCATCCGCGCCAATGCTCACCGACCTGAAACCAGCCCCGCAACACTTCTTTGCGGTCAGGTTAAGCGCAACGGGAGCATCCATCGCCAAGATCGGCTTGCCGTCATCCAGCGTCAGCATGCTTGCACCCAAACGGCGCAGCGCCTCCTCGTCGGGAAGTAAGCTGGCCAGCTCGTCATCCGGAGCGCAGGTCAAAAGGCTGAAGTTCAACGTCGCATCCAGCTCTTTCGACAGGCGCACGTAGTCTTTGAGATCATCTATGTTCTTCGCATGCACCGTCGGGATGATATGGGCGGGAATCCCCGCCGCACGTACCATGCCCACCGCCTCGACCAGCTCGTCGAAACGCTGCTCCTGCCTGATATAGGCCGGAGCAGATGCCGAGCAGCCGTCGAACGACACCGAGACGCGATCGACATGCGGCGCAAGCGCTGCAAGCGTCTCCTCGGTCATGCACAAGCCATTCGACAACACCGTGACCGCCTTGATGCCGCAGTCGCGTTTCGCATAGGCAACGATGTCCGGCAGGTCGCTCCGCAAAAACGGTTCTCCACCCGATATGATAAGCGTGGCCAAACCGGCCGCAGCCAGCTCATCGAGGGCATGCTTGATCTGACCCAAGGGAGCATCGGCAAGCTGGTTGCGCTGGCTGTCCAGCGAATAGCAGCCGACACAATCCAGGTTGCACCGCTGCGTCACATGCAGGTAAGCAGACACTACCGCATCGACGGGCGCCTCGCTGGTGAAGAAACCACCTCGACCCAAATGCTCGAGCAACGCAGCATCCACAGCAGCAACCTCGGCCTCCTCAACATCTTCCTCCAAAAGCCGAGCACATACGGCAGCACCTTCGGCGGTCAGGCCGATCGCATACCCGGTGCTCAAGTTGCCGACCATAGGAAAGCCGGCGAACTCGAACGAGACCACCTGATCACCGAATCTCATGGAACCTCCCCCACACCGCTTGGACCGCATAGGCATTGCCCCTCGTGCAAGTCGGTGAAGTCGTATATACGCCTTTCCGTCATTTTATCGGTTCACCTGCGCCCTGTCGATGTGCGTCACCGAAATACAGGCTCTTCGGCCCTATTTCCTTGCCTTTCCTTACCATCTCCTTACCGATTTGCATATACTACCTATTTTGCGTTATATTTATCGTTAAACGAATATCATTATCTGTTACCGTACTTGTATTGTACTTAGAGAGACGGTTTGTATCGTAAGCACATGGGGCGCATGCCGCTTTCCGCGCCGGAAAGGGAAGTTCGTGACGAAGTCTTGCACAGCCTCCCCCCCCCCCGAGCGGGAGGAAGCTGACCCGGTACGCCCCAACCTGCTTTGCGCAACCTACTTTGCAACCAACCTGCTTTACCCGATAGTCACCCTACGGAAAGTGAAACCACCATCATGCCCGTTCAGTCTCATCTCGATTCCCAAAACTCCGACTTTGCTTCTTTGAGCGAAGCCATGCGTTCGCTGCTTTTTGCCGCCGGACCCCAGAATATCGAGGCCGTACGTGACGACATCCTGCGCAAAGTTGCCGAGAGCGCAGCCATAGCCCGCAAGAGCAGAGCCGCCGCGCACACCGAGAACCCGTCCGCAGAAACATTAGCCGACTAGCACTAGGCTGTCGATTCGGCAGCTCCGCTCCAAGAGGCGAACCCACCCGTCCCGCAACGACGGGTTCTCTGACTACGGGGAACAACAACGCCCTCCACAAGACGAGCTCCTCCCGCTGCTGCAAGCGAAGGGGCTCGTCTGCAAGGAGGCTCCTAACGGAAACCTCGGTGCCCAGCAATTGCTTGCCGGGAGCGATCTAGGTATCTACACCGGCCTTCACGCAGGCGTTGCACCCTTCGATCGTCTCGGCCAACGCATCAGCAGGCACCTTGATCTGACCGGCCAGGCCTTTGATATCGTCGGCCTTGAAGCTGTGGCCCTTCTCGACCGACTTCGCCTTCACGTTCACGGTAGCGCCTGACGAGGGGCGCGTGCCCGTAACACCCGCAACAGCAGAGCCTTCCTTCGTCAGGCTCTCGACCTTCGCGTCGGTATAGAGCGTAACTTTGCCGGATTTGTCGGCACACTCTTTCAGGTTTGACACGTAGTAGCTACCACCCTGCTCGCCCTTGTTCTCCAGCTCGACAGCATGGCCGCAGTGACCCCGTC
>NZ_JAVWUP010000234.1:0-3506 GCF_036667095.1 Gordonibacter sp.
GAAATGATTGAAAGTATTACGGTATTACCGTATACTAGAGAAAAGAAAGGAGACCAGACATGGAAGCTGTGGCGAAGAAGGATACTGCTCAAAAGGGCTTGCCGAAGACTTCACAGAAGCCGGAGGGGCGGGTTCGAATGCTGGGTGCGGCATCGAGTTCCGATGCGTCTGGCCGCCCGCGAACCGACTCTATCGTAACGGCGCGCGTGCCTATCGAAATCAAAGAGCAAGGAAACGCGGTGCTTAAGAAGATCGGTGCCACGCCGACGGAACTGGTGAATGCTGCCTATCAGTACGTACTAAGCTGTGGCGAGCTTCCAGAGGCTTTCCCTTCGCTGAGAGAGGTGGCAGATCGTCGTCGATTGCTCACGTCGGAGCGGAAGTTCAAAATAAGGGATAGGGTTGTGCGTATGACGCTAAAGGCTCCTGCATCCTGGGAGGGAAAAACATACGATCAGCTGCGCGAGAATGCCATGCGGGAGCGGTATCCGGAATACTTTGGATAGAGGAGCGTGGCGGACATGCGTCTATTGCTCGATACCAATATAATGCTCGACCTGTTTGCTTGCCGAGAAGAATTCTATCGAGAGGCACTCTCTTTAAAAGCTATGGGTCTCTATGAAGATGCGGATCTGTGGGTTTCGGCGAAGTCATTCACGGATGTGTTCTATTTGATGAAAAAAAGCGGCGCTTACGACAGTGATACCATTCAGGATATTTTCCTTGATAACCTTTCGTATCTGAATGTATGCAAAATCGAGCGCGCTGATATCGTGGAATCGGCAAAGGCAAAATGGCCCAATTTCGAAGATTGCCTTATTGCCCGGTGCGCGGAGAAAGTGAAAGCAGATGCGCTTTTGACACGGGATAGGAAGGGTTTTGCTTCTTCAAGCGTCCCTCCCTGTTCCCCCGCTACTCTCTTTGAATACCTGGAAAAAGAGTACGGTATTGTTTATGACGAAATAGATTGGTAGCGACCTGCTCGTATGTTATGCCCGCCTGGGGGCGTTTGCTAGCACGGGGTGTACGTAGCGGCCGCGCGTCTCGGTTTTTTTGCCGTACTGGATGGCATTCACGGGGCAGCGATGCAGACATCCTAGACATTGTGTGCAGCCCAGTTCGGCCCAGCGGGGGGTTCCCTCGATAATCGTGACAGTGTTTGTGGGGCACAGGTCGGCGCACTGCCCGCAGTGTATGCAGTTGGTCAGGGCGTAGAACTCCGCAGTGGAACGCGGTTTCTCGTCTTTGCCGGTGAAGGCTGACATGAGTATGCCGAAGGGGTTGCGATGCTCGGCATGCACGTGCTCGCGCTGAGTGATGCGCTGGGCGATGCGGTGCGACTCCAGGTCGGCGGCGGCTATGAGGCGCTCGCGCTTCTCGCCTTCGGCGGGGGCGTAGAGGTAGGTGCAGTTGCCCACCGACTTCACGCTGAAAGAGGCATCTAGGTTGATGCCCTGGCTCTCCAGCAACTCAGCTGCAAAGAACCGCGCTGTGTTGCCGACAAAGGCGCCGCAGGTGACGACAGCAAAGCAGTAGTCGGGAGCGAACGTCTCTTGGTTGCCGGTGCGGAAGCGGGCCCGCTTGATGAAGGCGTCGATGAGAGGTGGCGTGGTCCAGGCGTACGTGGGAAACACGAACCCCAGAGGCTCTCCCTGTTCCAGCGTGAAGGTGAAGTCCTTGTACTTGTAAGCGACGCCAATGTCGACCAGCAGGTCGTCCGTTTCCTGGGCGATGGCCTGCGCCGTCGCAAGCGAGTTACCAGTGCCGGTGAAGTAGAAGATCATGCCAGGGCCTTTCTGTCGTTATCTGCATCAGTATAGCAAGTGGGAGCGGAGTATCATGGGAGCAAATGTTGAAAGGGGTTTGTATGGGTAAAGTGCTGTTTGTGGAGTATCCGAAATGCTCCACCTGCAAAAAAGCGAAAGCATGGCTCGACGCGCACGGTGTAACCTACCTCGACCGCCATATCGTCGAGGACAATCCGACAGCTGCCGAGTTGGCCGAGTGGCACGTAAGGAGTGGGTTGCCGCTGCGCCGACTCTTCAACACGAGTGGCATGCTCTATCGCGAGCGCAACATCAAAGCCCTCTTAGACGACGGCATGGACGACGCGGATGCCTACGCGCTTCTCGCCGAGGACGGCATGATGGTCAAGCGTCCCCTGGTGGTTGGGGAGGACTTCGTTCTCGTCGGCTTCAAAGAGGCCGAATGGGAGGAAGCGCTCCTGTAGGCAAGATGCTGTCCGGGACAGGGCCGCTGCCCGGGACGGGGCGCGTCACCGGGAATCCTGCCCTGCAAGGGGGGCTGCTAGAAGAGGTCGGTGTCGAGGGCGAGGGTGAAGGGGCCGTCGTTTGAGAGCGAGACGTCCATGTACGCCCCGAACCTCCCCGTTTCCACGCGTGGCACGTCCTGTCGGGCACGGGCGACGAATCGCTCGTAGAGGTGATTCGCCGCTTCGGGTGATCCTGCGTCGGTGAACGAGGGGCGGTTTCCCCGCTTGCAGTCTGCGTACAAGGTGAACTGCGAGACGACGAGCACTTCGCCTTGTACCGCGGCGAGTGCCAGGTTGGTTTTGCCCTGCGCATCCTCGAATATGCGCAGGCGGGATATTTTGCTCCAGAGCTGCTCGACCTGCTCTTCGGTGTCATGGCGCCCGACTCCCAGCAAGACGAGAAGCCCTTTTCCTATTGCGCCAACGGTAATGCCGTCGATATCGACCTGGGCATGGGAGACGCGTTGGATAACTGCCCTCACGGATGACCCTCCTGTGCTGTCCTCGTCTTACGAATGCGGTAAGTATAGTCCATGAAGGGCGGGCGATGCTTTCGTGCGGCCTGCGAGAGGGCTGTTTACGGCAGATGAAGAAGAAGGTATAACGAGGGCGGAAGAAAGCAGGACGAAACGTGCAGGTGTGACCGCGCCGCGCAAGAGGCGCGTGCGAAAGGACGAAGCTCATGGACTATGCGATCGTGTACGACAGCAAGACGGGGAATACCGAGCAGTTGGCCGAGGCGATTGCCGAGACATTGCCCGCCGAAGGACGGCTTGCCTACGGCCGCATAGAAGACGTTGACCGGACGGCCCTTGATGCTGCCGAACGCGTTTATGTGGGATTCTGGACGAACAAGGGATACTGCGGCGATGAGATAGCGGGGTTGCTGGCAAGCCTTGCAGGCAGGGAGGTGTTCCTGTTCGGCACGGCGGGCTTCGGCTCCGACGAGACGTACTTTGCGGGAGTGGCGGCTCGCGTGCTTGCGAACCTGCCAGGATCGGCCGAGGTGGTGGGCACCTTTATGTGCCAGGGGCGCATGCCGCAGAGCGTGCGTGTTCGCTACGAGCACAGGGCGGCCGAAAATCCTGCGCAGGCCCCGCGCCTGCAGCAGATGATCGAGAACTTCGATCGGGCGGCAACGCATCCCGATGCGAACGACCTTGCACGCTTGCGCGCCGCACTCGAGGCTGCTTGCTAGCGATAAAGACGATCAAGCGGGGTGCGAGCTCTACGG
>NZ_JAVWUP010000235.1:0-3495 GCF_036667095.1 Gordonibacter sp.
TTTTGTACTAGAATAGTGAGCATGCGTACCAAAAGGCCCCATATACGCCAATCGCTCGCGACGCCCCTGATAGGATTCGGCGTCGTGCTACTGTCCCTATTGTGCTTCCTGCTGCTGCTGTGGGCGCTGATCATTATCGTAAGGGTTGTGCTAGGCTGATGAATACCGACAGTTTGGCTGCAGCGCCTCGCGCGCTTCGACAGGACTAGACCATGTGGCAGCAATTCACTTTGAATGATTTACGCGTCATCGGCCACTATCTGGGCGTGCTTGTCCTGTTTTCGTCGATCGTACTGCTCGTTCCGTTCCTCACGGCAGTGGCGTGCGCCGAATGGGTGCCGGCCTCCCACTACCTGTTCAGCATCGGCTTCTTCTTGGTGTTGGGTTCGGCACTGCGTTTCTTGCGTTTCGATCCCGGTCGGCTGAGCCGCAAGCAAGCGTTCGCCGTAACGGGCCTTGCTTGGATCGTGCTCGCCCTTGTCTCTGCCGTGCCGTTGTTCATGTCGGGGCATTACGCAACCTACTTGGACGCTCTGTTCGACGCGGTCTCGGGCCTTACCACGACTGGTGCGAGCGTTATCCTTGACGTGGACCACCTGTCGAATGCCGACAATATGTGGCGCTTTATGCTGCACCTGCTCGGCGGCTTGGGATTGATCGTTGTTGCGCTGTCGTTCGGCTTGTTCGGCAAGCGCGCCGGTGCGAGCCTGTATTCGTCAGAGGGCCGCAGCGAGCATGTGGTTCCCAACGTGGTGCAAACCACGCAATTCATCGCCAAGATCGCTATGGGCATTATCATTGTTGCCGCGGCGGTCATGGCCGTGGTGTGCCTGTTCATAGGCATGGATCCGCTGCGAGCAGTGCTCCAGTCGTTTTGGCTTGCCATCTCGGCATTCACCACGGGCGGCTTTGCTCCTATGAGCCAGAGTATCATGTACTACCACTCCTTCCCCCTCGAAGTGGTGCTGATGCTGGTCATGCTGCTGGGCTCTATCAACTTTGTGCTCCATTCCGAGATATGGAAAGGCCGCGTCGAAGTATTCTTCAAAGACCTGGAGATTCGCACGATGGTGCTGTGGCTTTCCGTGATGACGTGCGTGCTGGCCGCATCCCTTTCCGTGAGCCTGGAATTCTCTGACTTACCGGCTATGCTGCGCCGCGGCCTGTTCATGACGATTTCTGCTTTCTCGACGACCGGCTATGTGAATATGACCACGAACCAGCTGACGACGATATTCACCTCGGGAGCGTTTTTGGTAGTGGCGGCGCTCATGGCGGTGGGTGGCAGTGCCGGTTCTACGTCGGGCGGCGTGAAATTCGCCCGCTTGGGTATTATCGTGAAGTCGTTGGCTTCGACTATCAAAGAGGCGCTGGCGCCCGATTCGGCGCGCGTGGTCGTGTCGTATAACCATGTGGGACGCCGCATCGTCTCGCCCGAGATCGTGAAAGAAGCCATGACGGTGTTCGTGCTGTACGTGGTTACTTATGTAGTAGGTGCGCTGGTGGGAATCGCTCACGGCTACGATGCGACGTTGGCCATCTTCGAGTCGGTGTCCATGGCCAGCAACGGCGGTGTATCCAGCGGTGTATCCACGGCGGGTATGCCTTGGACGCTGGAGGCGTTCTACATATTCCAGATGTGGGCGGGCCGTCTGGAGTTCATCACGCTGCTCGCGCTTATCGTGGAGATAATCGTGTCGTTCAAGCCGAAACGCGGAGCCCCCAAGCTCGAAAGGAGGCGAGTGATGTGAGCGCCGTGCGTAGACAGGAAGCGGGCTTATTATCGAACGTTTGCACCGCCGCCAGTGTTTTGGCTGCATGGGCGACTGCCGCGCCGCGCCGCGCGAGCGTTTTTGCTGCCGCCCTCGTACTCGCCCTTGTACTTGCGTGCACGCCGTCAAGCGCTTTTGCCGAAGACGATGAGAATGTGGTGAACCCGCAACAGCGGCCCGACAGCTCGTTTATCTACGATACCTCCATTGCGGCCCTCGGCGAAGCCGATTCGTACTACGACAAGCAGACGGTGCAAGTGGTGGGCGAGGTGATCGGCGACAGCCTGCGCGACGGCTTGCGCGGACAGCGCCGGTGGATCACGCTGGCTGCGGTCGAGAAAGAGTCGACCGCCACTATCTCGGTGTCTATGACACCCGAAGCCGCTGCCAAGATAGACACGTTTGGAAAGTACGGCATGACAGGAACGAAACTCCAGGTGCGTGGCACGTTCTACCTGACGTGCGCCGAGCACGAGGGGCTTACCGACTTGCATGCCGACGTGGTGAGCGTGGTCGAGAAGGGCAAGCACCATCCAGATGGGTTCGATGCCAACTCGTTTTTGCCGGGAGTTGTTGCCGTGATAGTTGGCTTGGCGTTCATGGGCGTGTTCTACTACCTGCGCGAGCGTCGGCGCTAGATGATAAGGAGCTACTGCTGAAAGGCCAGGTTGTCAAATTAGATCGGGGCTATCCGCTCGTGCGTACCGAAGACGGGCGGCTGGTACGCTGCGAGCATGCCACAGCATTGGTGAAGGGCGAGCAGATGCGCGCCGTCATCGGCGACTGGGTGGAGGCGGTGGTTCCTGATGAGCACGACAAGGGCATCATCGAGGCCATCCTGCCACGTACGCGCGAATTCGTGCGCAAAGACCCCACCGAACGTGCGCTGCCCCAGGTTCTGGCGGCGAACTTCGACCGTGTGCTGGTGGCGCAGCCCCTTTCCGACATGAATTTCAAGCGCTTAGAGCGTGAGCTGGTGCTGGCCTTCGAGACGGGTGCCGAGGTGGGCGTGGTGCTGACGAAGGCGGACTTGGCGGAAAGCGACGAAGCTTTGTGCGCCGTGCGCGAGCAGGTGCGCGATTTAGCGGGGCCTGCTGCGCAAACGGTGGTGGTGTCGGCCGAAGATCCCGCAAGCGTCGAGGCCGTGCGCGAGCTGGTGCCCCCGGGGACGACGGCCGTGTTCATCGGAAAGAGCGGCGTGGGGAAATCGAGCCTCGTGAACCTGTTGGTAGGCAACGAGGTGCAGGAAACGGCTGCCGTGCGCGAGGGCGACGGCAAGGGCAGGCACACTACGGTAAGTCGTGAGATGATCTCCATCCCAGGCGGGGGCTGCGTCGTCGATATGCCCGGCGTGCGCGGGTTGGGCCTTTGGGATGCGGATGCGGGCATTGGCGCCGCCTTCCCCGACGTGGAGGAGTTCGCCGAGCAGTGTCGCTTCCGTGACTGTCGCCACGAGAACGAGCCCGGCTGTGCCGTACGTGCTGCCGTGGAATCCGGCGATCTGAGCGAGAAGCGCCTTGCGTCGTATCGCGCTCTGCGCCACGAAACCGTAGAGGTGAAGGAGCGCCGCGAGGAGGCTCGCCGCATGCGCGGCGAAAAAGCGTCAACCACGCGTGGCCAGGGCGTCGGCAAACCGCGCAAGGGGAAGAAGCGGTAGCGGTTTTCTTCCCGTGTTTTGCTCCGTGCGTCGAGACGGTCCAGACTGGGTGCCCTGCTTGTGGGC
>NZ_JAVWUP010000236.1:0-3490 GCF_036667095.1 Gordonibacter sp.
AAGCGATTTAGGAATAATATCTTCGACAAAATACCTTTGTTTCAAACTGGGGAAGTCGAAAATAGCATTCAGGTATTAGGGATACAAAATAACCAACGTACTTGGAAATATTTCCCCAAAAAATATACAGAAGCCAATCATGAGAGCCTGAATCAATGGAAAGTGCTGGTTCCGCGAGCAAATGGTTCAGGTGTGCTCGGGGAGGTATTGTCAACGCCGCTAATCGGCTTGCCGTTAGTCGGTTACACCCAGTCGTTCATTGGGATTGGTTCTTTTGAAAACGAGCTTGAAGCACAGGCGTGTTTGAAATATGTTAAGACAAAATTTGCGCGAGTTCTTTTGGGAATTTTGAAGATAACACAAGATAACGATAGGGGCGTTTGGCGTTTTATCCCGCTCCAGAACTTTACCGCAACATCTGATATTGATTGGTCGCAATCAATATCAGATGTTGACCGGCAGCTTTATGCGAAATATGGTTTGAGCGATGATGAAATCACCTTTATCGAATCTCACGTGAAGGAGATGAAATAATGGCGACTTCAGATATCACAGGAAAGGTCAAAAGCGCTAATCCGGTAGTTCCGATGATTTACGCCTACACAACTCCTCAAATCAGGGAGCATGATGGTTGGACGAAGATTGGGTACACCGAGCAAGACGTTGATACGCGTATTAATCAGCAAACACATACTGCTAATGTGAAATGGAACAAAGAATGGCAAGGGAACGCTATCTATGAAGATGGCAGCGGTAAAACATTCAGGGATACCGATTTTCACGGCTACTTAAAAAAGCTCGAATACAAAAATGAACCGGACACAGAGTGGTATCTGATTAGCGGAAGTAAGTCGCGCAGCCGTTTCTTTGAGTTTCGTGTAAACCGTGGAGTACTTGATGTTCCTGCTGCAATGGAATATGCGCTCCGCGGTGAACAGAGCGCAGCCGTGGAGGCGGCGTGCGACTTCGCTCGTGGACATGAGCAGGGCGAGTATTTATGGAACGCAAAGCCCCGTTTTGGCAAGACCCTCAGTGCCTATGATTTATGCAAGCAATTAGGGGCAAACACAGTTCTTATTGTTACCAACAGGCCCGCTATTGCTAATTCTTGGTATGACGACTACGTTAAGTTCCTTGGCGAAGAGTCTGGCTATAGCTTCGTAAGTAATACTGCCTCTTTGGCGGCAAAACCTTTTGCAAAAACACGCGAAGAGTACCTCACTTACATTCAAGCCCAAAAGGACAAAACAAAGAAGAAGTGCATCGAGTTTGTGAGTCTGCAAGACTTGAAAGGATCAATCCATTTCGGTGGGGTCTTTGATAAGCTTGGTGAAGTGGCAGCTATGAAGTGGGACGTTCTCATTATCGATGAGGCGCACGAAGGTGTTGATACTTACAAAACAGACGTCGCTAACGATAAATTCCCAACTGATGCAATTTTCAATTGGACGTATGCAGATGAGCAGCAAGCGAAACGCGACTGGGTAGACGAAGAAAGCTCGAATCCCTATTCTGACTTACCGCAGTTGAACATGTTTACTTATCAAATGTCTGACATCGTTGCCGGTGAGGTCGAGAAAGGCGTTGAGATTAATGGAGAGACAGTCGAGTACGCCTTTGATTTAAACGAATTCTTCGCCACCAACGCAAATGGTTTTTTTGTTCACAATGAGGACGTTGATAACTTCCTTAACGCATTGACTACACAAAAGAAGTTTCCATTTTCTACCATGCAGCTTCGTGACGAGCTCAAGCATACTCTTTGGATGCTGAATTACGTCGCTTCCGCAAAAGCACTTGCCACTAAATTGCAGAAGCACTCCGTTTTTAGTGAGTACAAGATTGTACTGGCAGCCGGAGACGGCAAGATTGACAGCGAAGATGCCAGCGAGAAAGCTTTTGATAAAGTTCGCGAGGCTATCGCTGCCAACGATAAAACTATTACTATTTCTGTCGGCCAGCTAACCACAGGCGTAACCGTCCCAGAATGGACTGCCGTGCTGATGCTTTCCAACATGAAAAGCCCGTCACTTTACATGCAAGCTGCCTTCCGGGCGCAGAATCCTTGTCTGTTTGACGGGGACGGTGGCACCAGATACCGTAAAGAAAATGCCTATGTGTTCGATTTCGACCCAGCTCGCACGCTCACTATTTTCGAGGAGTTTGCCAACGATCTTTATGCAAGCACCGCTTCGGGTAAGGGTGATGTCGACGAGCGTAAGCGTCGCATACTAACACTGCTGAACTTCTTTCCCGTTATTGGTGAGGATGAAAACGGCGAAATGATTGAGCTTGATGCGGAAAAGGTACTTTCAATTCCGCGCAAGATTCGGTCTACTGAAGTTGTTCGCCGTGGTTTTATGAGCGACTTCCTATTCCAGAATATCAGTAACATATTCCGTGCCCCCTCTGAGGTAATCGATATTATTCAGAACTTTGAATCCGTGAAGGCTCCTACAGAAGATCTAGGCATTCATAACGGGATTGCAGATGAGCTTGATTTCAATACCGATGGTGATGTTGAAATCCCCGAAGAGCAGGTCATAGGCAAAGCGGCCGACATGTTTGGTGAAAAGATCTACGGCGATATATCTGATGTCCTAGAGGCGCATATTGATGCCATTGTTCAGGAGCGCAATAAGCAAGATGATGGGGATAAGCTTCTAGATCAGCTCCAATACGCTTTCGTGAACACTGTAGCTGAGCCCTTGGTTGAAGCTGCAAAGCAAAACTATGGGGAGGAGCTTCGCCCAGCGCAAACAAAGAAGCTTGAGAGAAAGCTTAAAGCTGACGCTGCAATGAACATCAATCGACAGGTTGGTGATTATCGCATTCAGAAAAAAGTCATTGAGCAATCGCGTGCTACTGAAATGAGTCAAGCAGAAACAGATGCAGAAGCAGAGGCCATAAACACGCGATACGACGAAGAGAAAGAAAATGCTTTCAATAAGCTTATTGAAGAGTTGAAGGGGTCGCGAGAAACGTTAGTGAAGAGTGCTGGCGAAGACATTGTCCGTGAAGTAGAAACTGCAAAGAAGGAAAAGAAAAAACAGGATATAGAAGGCGGAGTTCGCGACCATTTACGCGGCTTCTCTTGCACCATCCCTTCATTCCTTATGGCCTATGGGGACGATAATACAACACTCGCGACTTTCGATTCTCTTATTCCAAAAGACGTTTTCAAGGATGTAACCAGTATCACTGTCGAGCAGTTTAAATTCCTTCGCGACGGCGGCGACTTCACTAATAAAGAAACGGGTGAGGTTGAACATTTTGAAGGACATCTATTTGATTCAGTTGTCTTTGATGATTCGGTACGTGAGTTTATTCGTCTCCGCTCGGCTCTTGCAAACTATTTCGATGAATCCCTCGAAGAAGATATCTTTGATTATGTGCCACCGCAAAAGACTAACCAAATTTACACGCCCAAGCGCGTGGTAAAACAGATGGTGGATCTATTTGAAAAAGAGAATTCGGGATGCTTTGATGA
>NZ_JAVWUP010000237.1:0-3460 GCF_036667095.1 Gordonibacter sp.
ATGGTTGAGGTGGTCTGACGAATAAGGAGCGCATGTTCGTCATCCACATCTACACTACGCATGCCATACGAGATGATAACCGCCTCACACCCCCACCCAATAACACAGACCAACGCTCCACCTACTCCGACAAACCAGTTGCCCGGTATGCCTTCAGCAGGCGTATAGCCCAGCACCGCCACGCCGATGAGACAGACAAACAAGCCTACCCATTGATAGGGTCGCATTTTTTCCTTGAGAATAAGATACGAGAGAAAAGCGCCGACCGCAGGGAAAAAGGCAGAGATGGCTGCCGTATAGGGCGCACCAATGTTGTTGATAGCTGTCATATACCCCGTCATACCAACAGGTCCACCAAGAAGCGCAGCAAGAATGACGTACTTGCCGCTACGCGTTTTGAGCGCCTTCCAGGCGCCCCGCAGCTTGCGACGCAGTGCCATGTAGATAAACATATACGTCGTCGAGCAAAGATCGTGAAGGAAGGTACTGATGAACGCCGCCAATGCGATAGCTGTTTCTGTAGCAAAAAACGAACTACACGAAAGGGCAATGCTCAAAATGACCGTGTCGAAAGCCCATGTTATTGCCGCACCAAAACCGTACCTCATGATATCTTCTTTCTCATCATCAGAGCTTTTACCGCACACCTTTGAGAGCGTGGCGCAAAATCAGTACTTCGGTAAAACAGTCACCACTCCCTGTGAGCTGTGACTTATTTTAATAACGTTGTTCAATTTTGTAAATATTTACTAGTTTTTGAACACGAGGTGCCCACAAATGGCAGGATTGCTCTTTACGCCGTGATCTTTCTTAAAAAGCCTTAGAACGACCTACTGCCTTGTTAGCATGCCTCTTCAAAAGCCGTCCTCACACTCGCAAAGCAGAACAATATCAGCTTGTAACACCCACCAAGAAAAGGAGGTCATAAGATAAAAATACTCGCGATCGTAATTGATCGTGTTAGCGTCGGGTGATATTAGCCACCAACAGTCGGATTAAATTAGCCGATTTCAGTCAGAGATAAACAGCCATTGCGTCCCCATAAACCTACACTGGTATACGCCAATACGCCAGCGTTAGGAGGATTATGAATGACAACGAACGCAATGGCCTTCAAGCGATTATAGACGCTGTCTTGAAAGAGATGGCCGAGGAGTCGGGAGACGTATTCGACCCGTCGAAGGTCAACCTCGCCGAATTCTCAAGAAAGACAGGCCTGTCGCGATCGAAGGCCAGAACCTTGCAGGACAAGGGCTTTAAAGCGGCTCCGCACGGCCGGTGCGGGAAGAAGGCGGAGACCACCGTGCTCACGGGGTTTACAGGCGTGTTGGACGACCTGCTTCGGCGTAGCGTCACCAACTCCGAGGTCTGCTTCGAACGCATCGCCGAGCAGGGCTACAAAGGCGGCCTTACCAGCGTGAAGACCTACATCAAAGACCACGCCGACCTGGTGCCTGCCAAGCGGAGGCTGGTGGAGCCACAAGGCAGCCGCGGGAGGCGCTTTCAGACCGGGCCTGGCGAGTCCTACCAGATGGACTGGGGCTTCGTCGAGGTTGAGGACTGGCGGGGCCGTACCTATAAGATTGCCTGCTTCGCGATGATATGCCATCACTGTGGCACCTGTTACATCGAATTCTTCCCCAATGCCCGTCAGGAAAACCTGTTTATCGGCATGGTTCATGCATTCATGCTGATGGGTGTGCCCGACCACGTCTTGACCGACAACATGAAAAGCGTCGTCATCCGCCGCGACTTTGAGGGACGCCCCGTCTGGCAGGCCGATTACGCCGCCTTCATGGCCTGCGTCGGCTTCAAGACCAGGCTCTGCAAGCCTCGCCACCCGTTTACCAAGGGGAAGGTCGAGCGCCTGGTGCGGTTCGTAAAAGGGAACTTCCTCGCCGGGCGCACGTTCGCCGACGTCACGCAGTTGAACGCCGATGCGCTGGCCTGGTGCGTCGCGCAAGGTTCGCGCTATCGGCGTGCCGTCGACTGCATTCCCGCGGACAAGCATGCGAATTCCTGCCTTCCCGCCGCCCATGTCGTCGCCATCGCCGATGACGTCGCATGCTACCTGTGCCCGCGCCGCAAGATCAGCTTCGACGGGTTCGTCAGCTATGAAGGTCGGCGGTTCGGGGTCCCGTACTGGTATGCGGGCAAGACCTGCCGCATCAGCCGCGAAGGCTCCGTCCTGCACGTTTACTCTGAGGACCTGTCGCAAGAGCTTGCCGCCCATGCCGTCACCTGGGGCCGTCGCGACAGCTTCTGTTCGGATCAATATGCAGACATCCAGCCATGCGAGTTGCCGACCGCACCCGTAAAGACGACGATCGCGCAACTCGAGCCGCCGAAAGTCAAATCGGCCTTTGAGAAGTTCGACTTCGAAGGGATGCTATGATGGCCGAGATCGAAAACGGCGCCGTCTTCGATCCTGCCGCCGGCGAACCTGCCCCACGCCGAAGCATCTACGATCTCGTTAAAACCCGCGCCGACGAGCTGGCCGTCAGCTTGACGGCGGAAGAGCTGGCCGCGTTGGCAGAAAGGTCGGACATGGGAGAGTCGGAGCTTCAGGCCGTGGCCTCGGTGTTCGAGTATCTGGCGGAAAAGCATCACGAGACCACGATAGCGACCATGCTCAAGATGAGCCGCCTGCCCCGCAAGGAGCCCAAGACCTTCGGGAACTTCGACTACGGCCGCATCCAGGGTCGCGATGCGGGGGCGCTCAGGAAGCTGTCGGCGCTGTCGAACCTGCACGCGCGCAAGAACATCGCGCTCATCGGCCCCCATGGCGTCGGAAAAACGCACCTTGCCCAAGCCTACGGCCGGGAGTGCTGCCAGCAAAGCTTCAAAGCCTACTTCCTGAAGGCCTCCGAACTCAGAGACAAGCTGAGCAAGGCGGCGAAGAGCCCGAACCCCGGCAAGACCGTGAGCTCGCTGGTAAAGCCGTCGTGCCTCATCGTCGACGAAGTGGGCCGCTGCACCTTCGATAAGGCGTGCACGGATCTTTTCTTCGACATCATTGACCGCCGTTATGAAAAGGAATGCCCGAACACCCTCATCCTCACGAGCAATTATCCCGTGGTCAACTGGAGCGAGTTCTTTACGGGTGACGAAACGCTTCTTTGCATGCTCGACCGCATCTTCGATAAAGCCACGGTGTTCATGATGAGGGGCCCGAGCTACCGCGGCGCCGGGCTTGATACCTACTCTGTCGAGGCGGTTCCCAATGCGGTAAAGCTTAAGTAAATCTGTCGGGCGGGCATGGCTAATTGCTGGTGTATTGGCGATTATTATTTGACTGGAATTGGCTATTCTCGCCCGACTCTCGGAGGCTATTTATCCCCGACGTTAACAGCCCACTCGGCGACGTTCTGCGTTGTTGCTGAGTCGAGCATGCCAAGACCCCTTTTTTGTACTAGAATAGTGAGCATGCGTACCAAAAGGCCCCATATACGCCAATCGC
>NZ_JAVWUP010000238.1:0-3454 GCF_036667095.1 Gordonibacter sp.
GTCAACCTGCTGCGGGTATACCTTCTCGCCTGAACCAAGTCGTTTTATGTCGTCGGCATCCGAACTACTAAGAGCTTGCTCAACGGTGTTGTAGACCGCAGCCGCGATGCCGCCTTTATTGCGGTCGATGATGGTGCGCAGTTCGTTGCTGTGTGATTGTGATAGCAAAGCAAGTGCGGTGAACCCACGCTGTGTAAGTTCCTCGCTGTCAAGCAGCTGCGCAACAAGGTAGTCGAGCATCTCTGCCTCTATTTGCGTGTAGATGGCGGCGACCATGTCACCGGCTTGCTCAATGTAATCGGGGTCGAGCACTTAAAAGCCCGTGTCTACTACTTCTTGCGACGGCACAAGGCTCTTTGCTTCATCAGGCGATAATGCCATGAAGTCAACGAGGTACTTCTCCTTAAGCCACGGGATGCCCAGTGCAGCGATTTCAGCAAGCGCCATGTTCTTCTCGCCCTGGGTGTCGGTGATGATGCTGTCATCGTAGAGCACGGATATAACGCCCGGGTCTTCCTCTATGTTCGCCCCAAGGTGGATGCGCGCACACGTGAGTACTGCGGTGATGATGTCTTGCAACGCTCCAGTGATTACGTTTTCATGCTTGCGGATGTTGCGCATAAGCGCGCTGTTGTCACTGGATACCTCGGTAGCAGTTTTAAGTCCGCCCTGCTTGTCGAGTTGGAAGTATTGCGCGCCGAAACCCGTGAGGTCGCCAAGCTCGCCAAGTGCCACGTTGAATGCTGTTTTAAGTGGATCAATGCGTATATCCGGGCTGAAAACCTCATAGAAGTCTTTGCCGGACTGCCCAAACAACTTGCGATTCTTGGGACCTTTGGGCAAGGGGACCGTCTTGCCTTTGTCGTCACGTACATCAAGGAGTTCGTCACTCATGAACACTTTGACTTCGGTCAGCTCGATTTCCTGAAACAGCGCGTCAAACGTGATGTCGGTTGCCTTGATCGCATCAACCGCATCGGCAAAGACACTCATTCCGTAAGGGGAAAAGTCTGCTTCCGTGTTCTCGATGGCCGGCTTGAATACTCCGAATGTTTTAGTCGTGCATTCTGTGTCAAAGTCGGCGAGCGCACCACAGGCTTCCGGATCAACCTGCTTACCATCGATAAACAGCATCGTGATGATATGGTAGGTTCCGCCGTCTAGCACGTGCATCTGCACCTGATCTGCTTGTTTGCCCTTGATAAAAGCGCGCGTTACAAAGGCGCATTCGGTGATGCCCTCTTCGTCCCACGACAGCGGGACTATCATGCGCGCATCGTAGCGACGCATAGTCATAGTAGCTGCCCCGTTGTCGGCGAAGTTAAACCACAGCGCCCAAGCGGCAGTGCCTAGTGCAAATCCCTTCTCAACCAATGCTTGACCCGTGGGCCAGAAGTTTGAGCGGTCGAGGTAATCGTGCAGCCATGTATTGGCCAGCGGCGATTCGCACGAAATCTCTGTCGCCTCGTTTAGGATGACCGAAGCCCACTCGCGGCATACGCGGCGAGCCGGCTTAATGGACATCTTGTCGCGGCTTCTGCGGTGGTCATCAACGGTAATATAGCTCTCTTTGTACCACGAACTGCTGCCGGTGTACCATCCGTGCCATTGCGCAATGATGCTATCCATGGATGATGGCAGCTTATAGCCAGCCTTCGAGATTGCTCTTTGCACGTGTGTTGGTACGCTGAATTCATCTAGCGACATCGCTTGCCTTCCTTCGGTTGCGTTGTCGCTATTCTTCCGCTTGTGTCGCCCGATAGGCAGAGCGCGCTCGCGATACTACGTCCATGAAGGCGTAGCGCGTGGCATCGATATAGTGATCATTGCCATCAGGGATGACGTTGAGCCACTCACCATCCTTGTTGCGGTCGTATTGCTTGCGACGTACCTCTGCGGCAAGCTTAGGGCATCGAGCAGGGTCTATTACCCACTTGACGGAGGCCAACCACACGTAGGACGCCATGCGCTTGTTGCCTTTGCCGGCGGCGCGTGCGTTCACTCCGGCATCTCGCTGGGCGCTTATCTGCTCCGGTGCCGCGTCGTCGGATGCTACCTTTATGTGGTGGTACTCCGGTGCTGCTCCCGGGTCGTCAGACCACGTGAGCGCATCGTGTATAAGGTTTGCAGCTGCTGGCGGCTGAATCTTGTTACCTCCAAGCTCGCGGTAGGTAAGCACCGTGCGTTGCCCTGGTTGCCAATCGCTCATGGTGTATGCCCAGGGGTCGGGGTACCACCCGAAGTCTTGGCCTGCGTGAATGTTGTCGAACGCGGCTATCTCTTCATCTTCTATCTCGCGAAATACAGCGCGGTCGAACACGTCGCCGCCCATGCCAACGGGAAGACCCAGGTATTCGTGCTCGTAAGACTGGTGATCATCGTTCGCAAGTTCTTCAGCATCGGCTATGAAGTGATCACCGAGCCATTCCTTTGGCACATCGAGGAACGTGCTCTCGAAGGCTTCTTTGCCACCGTCGATGCGCTGTTGTACATACTCGTTAATCCAGCAGTTCTTTGATCGCGGTGGGTTGTAGGTATAAATGCGCACGGCATCTTCGCCGCCACGTGTGGCCGACTGACGTACCTTGCGGATTTCGGCCATGCCGGAAAACTGATCAGCTTCTTCAAACCACACAATGCCGATGTAACCAAACGGAACCTTGATGGATTTTATCTTGCTCGCATCATCGCAGCCGCGAAAGATAATCAGCTGCCCCGTACTGCGCTTGCGGATCCGAAACGTTGATGGCGGCATGTCATATTCTTCTTCAAGCCCCAGCGTTTCGATAGCCCACACAATCTGCGCGTATGCTGCATCACGCAAGTTGTTCTTGTGTTTCATAAGCACTAAGGCGTGCTGGTCATGGTTGCGCTCGATGTAGTTGACAACCTCAAGCGATGCCCAGGAAGACTTGGTAGAGCCACGACCGCCGCGCACCCAAAGGTCACGCATAGCCTTGTCGTTTATGTAGCGGTGTGGCCGCAGAAACGGGGGAGCGATAAGCAACCCGAAGTCAACGGTAAAAGCCTGGTCGTTGGCGGCTTCGTCCTCTGCATAGGGGAGTAGTTCCTTGGTCGCTTTGATAAGTATATCGGCGTTGAGGGTGTTAATGTCATCTGCATTGTTGATAAGCCGTTTATCAGCCTTGTCAGCTAAGCTATCAAGCCTGTTCAGAAGCTTGCTGCGCTTGATACTTGCGCGCTTCGCGGATGCCTTGTTAAGCTCTTCTAGCCTAGCTGAAACCTGTGGGTTACGTTCGAGTGCCGAAGCGGCGTTATCAACGCTATCATCTCGCCACTGTAGGCTGCGTGGATACGCTTCTCGGTAGGCTGCGCGCTGCGTAAGGCCACGCAAGCGTGCCTGGCAATATAACTCCTGATTTTGTGTGATTCGCTGCGTCATACCCTGCATCCTCCGTGATGTGTCGCATACAAAGGCCCCACGCTGGAGGGT
>NZ_JAVWUP010000239.1:0-3423 GCF_036667095.1 Gordonibacter sp.
TTGGGTGGCCTTGCAATGTTGTGGGGGTGGGGGGATAAGGACAACTGGTGGCTGTTTCACTAAAATAAATATAAAACAAAAAACGACCGTTTGCCCAGTTGAATAAGGGTAAACGGTCGTTTGTTGCTGCGGAAAAATCAACAGCTTCTTTTACTGCGCTTTCCAGCCCGCGAAGATGCTCTCTGCTGAAAGTCTTTCCGCGTTGAATTTTGGATCTTGTGTCTGTTACGGAATTTACTCGTGACACTCAGTGCAGCTTTAAAGGCAGAACCTGCAATAAAGATTACAAACTGCTCGTAAAGCAGACAAAGCCGTGAGAATCGCGAACGCCAGTCATCGGGTCAACCACCTGTGCTAAAATTTTAATAAAATTTAGTACAAAGAGCGCGACCAGAAAGGGCGTACTTCAATGGGCGAGCAGGAGCTGAAGAAGCATGTGCTTGGAGCCAAGAAAACGGAGCGGATCATATTCGCGGCGACACCCGAAATGAAAGCGGCTCTGGAGACCATCGCGCAGGAGAAGTGTATGAGCCTTTCGGCTCTGCTGACGTCGCTTGTCGTCGAAGAAGTGCTCGCCAACGAGGAGCTGTTCGATGGCGAAGAATAAGAAACTGGCCGGCGGGGTTATGACCCGCGAGCAATGGCTCCTCAAGGAAACGCGAATAGTGGCTCGCATGCGTTTAGACGGCGCAAGCGAAGATGAGGTTATCGAGAAGACTCAAACGGAGAACCTGTTCCAATACCCGACCGAGCGCATGCTCCGCAATATCGCCGGAGTTTGCAA
The DNA here is from genome assembly GCF_036667095.1 of Gordonibacter sp. Taxonomy (NCBI): domain Bacteria; kingdom Bacillati; phylum Actinomycetota; class Coriobacteriia; order Eggerthellales; family Eggerthellaceae; genus Gordonibacter; species Gordonibacter sp. The sequence continues at coordinate 785 of NZ_JAVWUP010000239.1, forward strand.
CAAGCGCATCGACGCGCTGGACGACGAACGTCTTGTGCGAATTATAGCGTCCGGCATGCCCGGCGCAGCCGCGCAGACGAACCTCTATGCGATGATGTCGGCGTACCCGCTGATGAGACACTTCATGACCACCGAGATTGCGCGGCATTACAGGGAACTGGATTACAGCTTCACGCGTACGGACATGAACGCCTACTTCACGGAACTGACGGCGGAGTATGAGAGCTTCGCGACCATCGCGGATTCTACTGTCACGAAGCTCAAGTCGGTGCTGCGCAGATGCCTCCTCGAGGCCGGCGTCCTCACCAAGGACGGGTACCTGCAGCGAGTGCTTCTCGATCCTGATTTCGAGGATATCCTGCACGAGCGCAAGGACTACGCAGCCTTGGCGGCGTTCGGCGAAAGAGAGGCCCTTTAATGCCTGCAACCTACATCGACAAGCCAAGCGACAAGGCGTTTGGCGAGTTTGAGGCCCGTTGTGAAGCGTGCAAGGCACGCCTGCGCCAAGAGGACTTTCTACACAACCGAGGGCTCGGCAACGAGGTTGGCATATACACCTTCTGCTACGACCCCAGGCTCAAGAACCGGGCACGCGGCTTCTTCGACAAGCTCAAGGCGGACCCGTCATTGCCATGCAGCATTCGCGAGGAGAACCTCTACGACATCCTGCTCGAGATCTGCGAGGAGAAGCACATCGCGGCTGCCATCCCTAGGAGGGAGGCGAAGCAGGGTCAGACGCAGATGCTCAAGCAGCTATCCGCCGTAGCGAGCCCCGAGGCGTTCGCGAAGAAGATTGCAAACAGGCCCAACCGGCCCGGCGACGTGATCCTCATCACCGGCGTCGGCGAGGTCTACCCGTTCATGCGAGCGCACAACATCCTCGACAACATCCAGCACCTGTTCGAAGAGACCCCCGTGATAGTCGCTTACCCGGGACGGTTCAACGGACAGACCCTGTCGCTCTTTGGGCGGCTGTGCGACGGCAACTACTACCGGGCATTCGACCTGATTTAGACCACGAAAGGCTAAAGACATGCAAATTCAGAACATGTTCGAGCATGACATCAACAGGAACATCAACGGTGTGGTCAAGGTCGGCGACGTCGACGAGAACCTTGTGGAGCAGGAGCTCAAGGAATACGTCGTGGCGAAGGAGCTGCAGGGACACTTCTCCACGTTCTACCGAAACTACGAACGGTCGCTCGACGCGCCCACGAGCAAGACGGGCGTGTGGATCAGCGGTTTCTTCGGCTCCGGCAAATCTCACTTTCTCAAGATGCTGAGCTACCTTCTCTCCAACCCGGAGGTGAAGGGCAGGCGCGCGGTCGATTACTTCAAAGGCAAGATCGACGACGAGATGGTCTACGCACGCATGAAGCGCGTCGCCGCGGTGCCCACAGAGACGATTCTGTTCAACGTGGATTCCAGGGGGGGCAAGTGGAAGGAAGGCGAGACCGCCAAGACCGCACTTATGCGCTCCTTCCAGCGCGTCTTCTACGAGAACCAGGGCTTCTACGGCGAGGATCTGAAGCTTGCCAAGCTCGAGGCGTTTATTGATTCGAGGGGCAAGACGCAAGAATTCTGCGAGGTGTTCGAGGATGTCAGCGGCCTCGGCTGGCTCGAGAACCGCGACGGATGGTCGTTCTACGAGGACGACATGGTCGAGACCCTCGCACGCGCGCTGGGGATGAGCCGCGACGCCGCTCAGCACTGGTTCGATGGCACCGAGACCGACGTGGTCTCGTCCGACACGTTCTCCAGGCAGGTGAAGGCATACATAGACAAGAAGAAGGCGGAGTTCGGAAGCTTCAGGCTCGTGTTCCTGGCAGACGAGATCGGCCAGTTCATCGGTTCCGACAACAGCCTTACTTTGGACATGCAGACGATGATCGAGGACCTCGGCACCCAATGCGGCGGAGACGTGTGGGTGCTGGTCACAAGCCAGCAGGCCATCGACTCGGTCACCGACATCGTGGGAATGGACTTCTCCAAGATCCAGGGTCGATTTGACACGCGCCTGTCGCTGTCCTCGAGCGACGTGGACGAGATCATCAAGGAGCGCGTGCTGGCGAAGACGGATGAAGCCACGGCGCTTCTTGAAACGGAGTACCAGAAGCAGGCGACGGTGCTCAAGAATCTCTTCAGCTTCGACGACTCGACCAGCGACCTGTTCGGCTATGCCGGCACGCGCGATTACGTCGAGAGCTACCCGTTCGTGGGTTACCAGTTCCGCATCCTGCCCGACGTCTTCACCAAGACGCGCGAGCACGGCTTTTCCGGCAAGCACATGTCCAGCGGCGAGCGTTCGATGATCTCGGCCTTCCAGGAGTCGGTCCAGCGAGTGCAGGAAGAGCAGCCCGGGGTGCTCGTGCCGTTTTGGCGATTCTACGATACCATCGAGACATCGCTCGACTACGGCATCAGACAGGTGATAAACCGCTGCCAGGACGCCGCCGACGAGGGGCACGGCCTTTCCGAGGACGACGTGCGGCTAATCAAGGCGCTCTACCTCATCCGCTACATCGGCGACATCACGCCGAACGTGAACAACATCGCAAACCTCATGATCGATTCGGTCGACGTTGACAAGATTGCCCTGCGCAAGCAGGTCCTGGAATCGCTCGAACGTCTTGTTCGCG
>NZ_JAVWUP010000240.1:0-3368 GCF_036667095.1 Gordonibacter sp.
TACGACAGGCGTTAAGGGCTGTAACGAAGGAGGAATCTCGCTGTCTAATTGCTTCGGTTAACTCAACCTTTTTGAAGTTCCATAAGTCCCATTCTGTGCCGATAAACGCATAACCTTCAGCAACGTCATAGCCGTATTTTTGCTCGAGAATAGGGCGGTCCTCCGCTTTCAAAACTGGCGGTAGCTGACAAAAGTCACCGACAACAACCAGCTGACAAAGAGCTTTGCCGTCTTTGCGTAATTTGGCAGCAGCTTTTAAGGCTAAAGAAAGGTAGTCAAACAGATCTGATCGGCACATTGATATTTCGTCAACAATCATCAGGTCGCATGATAATAACGGTGAATTATCGCTAATCCATGGAGCAACCGAAAGCGAAAGAGTTTTGTTGGGTCGGATCCCGAGAACACGATGGATAGTGCTGCCGCCGATGTTCAGTGCTGCGATTCCAGTTGGAGCGCATGCAATAACATTCTTATTGTCAGCCTTGGCCCGCGCGATTATCTTCTCGAGGACATAAGATTTTCCTGTTCCGCCCAGACCCGTAAGGTAAACATTCTCACCATTCTCAACCAAATCAAGAACTTCTTGTTGACCCTTGGTGAGCCCCGAAAAATTCTTCGAGACCACTTTAGTTGCTTCGCGTTGTCTTCGGAATCGTTCAAATTGTTCTTCCAGGACTTCATGGGCTGCCGCATTGCTCGTTTCGGCATGAGCCAGAAAGGCCTCTTCGGAAACTATAAGGATATTTGCCTTGTTGGTAAGTTTTAAATCAAGTGCTTTCTTGACTTTGCTTCCAAAGCCATCGAAGCTCCACGCATCGCTTCCTAAAGCACCAACGATAACGTATGAGGTTTTTCTTGAAACACCTGATTTTACCGTTCCGCCGCCAGCTGCAATCATTTCTTTAACGACACCTTTGCCGCCCTCAATGGCAAAGTCGCCTGTTAAGACAAAATCTTTTCCTTCGATGGTATTTACGGGTTTGTCGGAAACGGGCTTGTTGAAGACCGCAATGAAGCCTGAAAGATGGTCACGTTCTTCCTGGCTAATATTTCTATCAGCTTCGATTTCTAGGAGCAAAGATTGGGCGGCTGAGACGAAGACGTCGTCAATGTCGCTGTATTCGCTATCGATATCAGCGATGACGGCCCTAATGTCGTCAATGTTCGTATTGGGGTTATTACCGAGCTCAGAAACGCGCTCGATAAGAGAGCGGACTCTTTGCGTTCGTTCGCTTGTTTGGCCGTATTCAAACATCGCTACACCTCGTTTATTGCTTCTCTGCGAGTTCTTTTGCGAAAGCCTCATCGCCTAGTGCTCGAATATCATCAGGAAGGGACTCGCAACGGTGGAAGCATTCTTTCCCAAGCAGGATGTCTTCTTTGCTAAAACCAACACTCTTAAGGTTATTGCAGTTTATGAAGGCAAAATTGCCAATGTTTCTAATGGTGTATCCGGTTCCCTGCACTTCTTTCCCGTCGGCGCGTTTGCGACCTTCGCTGGCGGTTGTAAAACTTGGTAGCTTTTCGCAATTAGAGAAGGCTGTTGCTCCAAGCGACTCAAGCCGAGAAAGAACAAGTTTGCAACTAAGTGAGCGACACTGACAAAATGAGCCACTACCGATAAAGACGACTTCAGGCATCTTTATGGTTTCAAGCGAAGTGCATTCATAGAAAGCGCCATTTCGAATAACCCGGACAACTGGTAGTTCAACCTCTTTCAGCTCTTTAGTCCAAGCAAAAAGGGCTGGAGGAACCTCTGTTAGCTTTGGCGCAACAATGCGTTCTATCTCACCAATTCTAGGGCCCCAAGGAAGAATCTTTACTAAGTCTTCGGGACTGTATTCGCTTGCTCGTATATCGCCTTCACTATCATCGCCAATAATCGCTTCGGTCGACTGCTTCCAAGATTGAGCACGCTCATCTTTTGAGGGAATCGGGAAGCGGAACCCTGTAATCTGTGCGTCTTCAAGCATTCCCAGCAGGTCTGGAAGGTGGTCATTTTCAATAAGAAGAGTATGGCTTGAAGAGTCCAATACCCAATCGATTTCCTTTGTTGCCTTTTCTATCTGGTCGAAACCTTTTGATAGAAGCTCTTTGTACTCAATTGACCATTTATCCTTTGTAACGCCTTCGCTACTCAACGCAGAAAACAGTGTTTCCTCTGAAACGACGGTGATATCCTGACCTTTTTTCTGACGTTTTTCTGCTTCTATTGCCTGGGGGCATTTTTTATTTTTCCACGTAGAAGAGCCTTTTGCACCAAGTACAACATAGGCTGTTTCTTTTGAAACAGTAAGGTTTTCTTTTACGTTTCCTCCCGCCATCTCGATCATTTGTTTTACAATGACGCCCTTGTCGCCCGCCTTGAACTTACCAGCTAGTATTAACTGTTTGTTTTCAAATTTCATTCGTATCTCTACTCTCTTCGTTGCTTTGAGGGGACTAGATAGTTTTGTTTGCCTGAAACACTATGCGTTCAGCTTCACGATCGCTTTTCGAAGGAAGCTTCTCAACTTCTTCGTTAAGCCTGCCTTCGTTCATTTTTACTTTACGCCAATCGAAGTGCTGATTGGCTGGTTGGTGAATTCCTTACTCGATGCTCCCAAAAGCCATTAAACGTCATTCTAGCACTGCTTCAATAATCGCTGATGCTCTATATAAGACTAGTGTACCTAGCGCGAAGTAAAGCGCTGGGTGCTTGTGTGCTGCAGCGTGTTAGGTGTTCTAATGATCACTTCAGTTTTGCTAACTGAGTACCAATTGAGTACCAGGTCGGCGGTTTCCCCTCAAGCCTTGCGTGTTTCTGACAGTGTAATTACCTTACTTCTCTGAACAGTGCATATGTGTGTTGCAAGCCGCTTCTTGTTGTCACGTACACAGGAGAATTACCTTTGAATGCCGTCACGACCTGCATATTTTCGGAGCTAGCGGAGTACCGGTGTTGTTCGGCGATAGTACGGGTTAGCATGGCTCTGCTGGTAGATAGGGGTGAAAAAAGGTGGTAGACGATATGCTCCGTACCCAAGCGGACCATTGGATTAGGCAAAAGCCCCCTATTAATAAAAGCAAGCACTCGGAATTGACGACCGTGTGTTCAAGTCAAAAAAAAGAAAAGGCAAACTTGGAGGAGTTGAGTCAAAAGCCATTACTTCAAGGCATCCCCGGACATTGATCGATTTCTATCACACCAACAAAGTACAGGTGTGTGCAGGTATACTTGGTGTTGGCGGTGCAGGCCATGGGATTGAAGGGGATGAGTGTTATGGCATCAAGCGAAGATTATTTGGCCTACGTGTTGGACTTGCTAAGCGAAGTGCCAGACATTAGCCATCGCAAAATGATGGGCGAATATGTGCTGTACGCAC
>NZ_JAVWUP010000241.1:0-3364 GCF_036667095.1 Gordonibacter sp.
CGAACATGGCATCGGTGGCGTCCTTCATCTTCTGCACGTGGTGGTCCAGCGTGGAATTCTTGGGCGCTACGTACACAGGCACCTCGCCCAAGCGCCACTGCACGCCGCAGTCGGCCATCCAGTCGATGCAGATACCGCCCGATTCGGCGATGCGGTAGATGAGATGCGGGTCGGCCGCATAATGGTACTCGTCCATGGCCCAGTCGGAGAGCTTGCGTGCGTCGAAGGGGTACTCGGGAAAGGCGAAGCGCTTGGACTCCTGCAGCTTCGATCCGCCGAGGATGGCGCACATACCCGCGCACTGCGCGTTGCCGCCATGCAGGCCCATGGCCTCCACGCAGATGGTATCGGCCCCCAACTCGGCGCTGCGCGCCGCCGCATTCAAACCGCCGCCGCCACCTCCCACCACGCAGATCTCGCACTCGTAGTCCCACGTCGTCGGCACGGCACGCGGCAAAATGGGCGTGGCGTCGTTCGCCGGGAATGCCGCTGCGTTGTGATCGCGGAAGGAACCGTCGCCCGCCGAGCCGTTCGTGGCAGCGCTTTCAGGCACGCCTACGTTCTTGGAGCCGTCGGCGGCCCAATCACCGATAACGCCAGGAGCTTCGGCAAAGGCAGCGCCCGGAGCCATGCTTGCCAGCGCCGTGGCTGCTGCCGTGGAGCCCACTAGCGCCGCGGCACCCGAGAGGAAATCACGCCGGGAAAGACCCGCAGTTGCAGCTGCGGAAGCATCGCCGACGGATCCACCGTCGTCGGAACCGGCAAAATGCTGGGCACTCTTATTGCGCCCTGCGTTCCCATCGAGCCTTGAGTTGCCGACGTTCGCGCCTTTTCCAGCTAGCCTGCCTCCCGAAGTCAAACGATCTTTCATTTCCACACCTCCTCCTACTGCCGTGCCTGGCCGAGAGCGTCTTCTACCGCCTGGCGCACGCCTGCTGTCGTAATGGTTGCGCCCGTCACCGTATCGATGTCCGAGCCTTGGGCCACGTCGATCAAAGACGCGTACACCCCGTCGCGAATAGCCTCGTAACCCCCGACGCTCTGGCTTTCGCCTTCCTGCGTGGTCTCGATGCAGGTAATACGATTGCCCTCGATAAGCAACGTGGCGGTGATCAGGCCGTCCATCCCCTTGCCTTTGCCGGTGTACACGCCGTCGGCATACGAGCCTTCCGCCTTCGATGTGGGGTCGGCCGACACTTGCGCCTGTTGGGCCCACGGGTCGTCCAACCGCAAGGCCAGCTGCTCGGCACTCGCCGCGTCCTTCGTGCCGGTTCCCTCGTAGTTCGCACAGCCGGAAAGCCCCAGCGCAAGCGCGGCAGCCCCGCAGGCAACCAGTGCGGTTTTCTTCATCATGATGCCCTCCTTTCGCCTCGATTTGGTTGCTGCCAGCCATCGGGAACCGCATAGTCATGGCAGGTGTTGCAGTACATATACGACGAGCCATGCGCAACATGGCAGTTGCTACAATCGATGGCCTCGCCCTGGTGCGACCTATGTGGATTCACGCCCGCGTCCCCGCCCCAATCCTGGGTGGCCGCTACGACAACATCCCAATCATGGCAACCGCTTTTGGCGCAGAACGCCTTGTCGGCCGTCACACCCGTCGTGGCCAAGCTCCCCGCCTCGTCCACCTGGTAGGACTTGCTTGCCCACGACGTCGCCTCGGTCACCTGCTCTTCGATCTTCGCCTCATGGCAATCCAGGCAAGCCGCGCCTTCCTGCTGGTGCGCATAGGCCATGAGCGTGGCGTCGTGGTAGTACCCGTCCACGTAGTTGTCCATCGGCTCGTGGCAGATGGCGTTGCAGAAGCTGGGCTGTTCGTGCCATACCCAGAATCCCGCACCCGCAGCCACCAGCACCACGGCCACCACGCCTACGACAATCGGCCACTTCCGCTTGGATCTTTTGGCGACCGGGGCGCTCGTTTCCTTCCCAACGTCCTCCATAGGTGCCGCTCCTTTCCTTGAATGTTGCGGTTTTCTAGGGTGACCTGCGCCTCCCGCACTGGTCATCACCTCCGCATACTCCACCTTGCCTGGCGCTTTGCACGCACGTATCCCAAGGGGGCGCGAGCCCTCCCTTCAAACGATGTGTCGCATTGTCGCTAAAACCTCTTGGTTGAACCTATTGCCCGAGCCAGCGTTCGGGCCTCACGTCGAGCACGTCGAGCACGTCGTCGTACCGCCTTCCGCCTCGTCCTGCAAGAAACGCTCGATATGCAGCGTTTGGGCGGCCACTGCCCGCAGGGTGCCGTCGCTTATATCCGGATAGGCTCGGACAAGGCCTATCATGCCGATGATCAGCATATAGAACGTCTCGTACACATGGTCGATCTCTATTTCATGGTAGCGGCCGAAATCCTGCACCGTGGAATCGACGATGTAGTGGGCAATGCGGTCGGCCACTACCTGCACGAAATGCAGGTAGAGCGCGGCGTTCTCGGTGTTTGCCAGACTGCGGCGGAACGATCCGTTTTCGAAGATGCCGTTGCGGAACAGGTGCAGACAGTCGGCGAGGGCCTTGTCCACGTTGCCGCGCTCGCGCTGGGCGTTCCAATAGCGCAGCGCCTCAAGAAAATCTTCGACAAGGTTGTTAAGGACCGCATCGGTCAGCGCCTCTTTATCGGGAAAGTAGTGATAGATGAGCGATCGGGCGACGCCTACACGCTCGGCGATATCCTTGATGGTGGTATGCTCCAGACCACGCTCCTCGTAGAGGTCGCGTGCAGCAAGCACAATCTCGCCTCGGCGGGTCTGATGCTTGTCGGTGCCGTTCATATCGCACGTCCCCTTTCCAACCACCTTGGTGCAGCTTGCAGCTGAATGCTCCGACAGCGCTCGGCATCCCCTTGCTTTGACCGCCGCTGAAGTTGTTGCCACGAGTGTATTCCCCAAGGTGACACCGCGTCAATCTACACTTTCGGCAAAACGTCAATACCGCAGGTCATTGTCTATTTTCGCGTATCAAATTCTGAATCCACAGTTGAAGCATAATCCCAAGGGTTCCTCGACTGTGCTTCCTGGGATTATGCCGAAGATACGTATTCAAATATCAAATATGATTGCATCACTCAAGGAACAGGGCACTCGTCGGTTCGAGGGCCTGGGCTATCTCCTCCTCAGTTGGTAGGCAGAGCGTGTAGCGCGAGGCAAACAGCCCCTTTTTGTCGGCGAGAGCAGAGTACTTCGCCACCGTCACATCCTTGGTCGCACAGAGAATGATGCCAATAGTAGGATTATCGTCAGGCTGCGCGCAGCGGTCGTCGAACAGCCTCACGTAAAAGTCCATCTGCCCAACATCCTGCGGCGTTATTTTTCCCGCCTTGAGGTCGATAAGCACGTAACATTTGAGAATGCAATGATAA
>NZ_JAVWUP010000242.1:0-3358 GCF_036667095.1 Gordonibacter sp.
ATGGCTTTCACGAAGTCGAAGGCACCCGTCTTCGAGAAGCTGATGCGCCGGCCGACAGGCACCCGTGCATCGAGGGGAAGCGCCCCCGCTGTGCAACGATGTGAAGTCGGGTTGTAGACGCGCAACGATTTTCGGGGTGTTAAGGAAATATAAGGGATAATGTAGCGCTAAATGCAATGTGCGAGGCGCACCGCGAGCTGCGAGGGCGATCGTCGTGCGCCACGATCGAGCAACGGTAAGGACGGGATATGACGCCCACGTCGGCCAAAGAGCAGAAGCTGTTTATCAGTGAGGTGCAGGGGCACCAGGCTCGCTATCGAAAGCTTATCCGATTCACCCATTCGTCAACCAAGGCGGCGGGTGCCATGCTGGCGGCGGCCGTCGTCGCGCTCATCGTGGCGAACACGGGCGCACACGAGACGTTTCTCGAGTTCTGGCATACGGAAGTGGGCTTGTTCTTCGGCGATCAGTTCGCCGGCATGTCCCTGTCCCATGTGATAAACGATATATTCATGGCCGTTTTCTTCCTGCTGGTGGGCTTGGAAGTGAAATACGAGATGACGGTTGGCGAGTTGACGAACATCCGCCAAGCACTGCTTCCGATTGTGGCGGCGGTGGGCGGCGTGGTAGTGCCCATCGGCATTTACCTGGCATTCAACGCGGGCAACCCTGAGGCGGCAGGCGGTTGGGGCGTGCCTATGGCCACCGACATCGCCTTCGCCTTGGGTATCCTGGCGCTTCTGGGCAATCGCGTACCCAGCGGCGTGAGGGTGTTCCTGAGCACGTTGGCCGTGGCCGATGACATCATCGCCATTCTGGTAATCGCCGTGTTCTATGGGCACAGCCCCTCGTTCGCCTGGCTTGCGACGGCGGCCGTGGTGCTGTTCGTGCTGGCGCTGATGAACCGCAACCATATTTACTCGCTGGTGCCGTACTTGCTGGTGGGAGCCGTGCTGTGGTACTGCGTGTTCATGTCGGGCGTTCATGCCACTATTGCCGGCGTGCTGCTGGCGTTCGTTATTCCTTCGGGTTCGCGCGTGAACTTGAAGAGCTTCATTACCTGGTCGGGAGACAAGGTGCGCGAAGCCGGCGCTGCCTACCAGCCGGAAACGCCGGTGCGGGCGCAGGGCGGCTACCTCGAGACCGTGCAATCGTTGAGCGCGGTCGCGCGCCAGGTGGTGCCTCCGGCCACGCGTCTGGAGCACAAGCTGTACCCGTGGGTGTACTTCGGCGTCCTGCCGTTGTTTGCGCTGACGAACGCCGACGTGAGCCTGGTCGGGGCCGACTTGGGCGCGTTTCTCTCAGACCCGCTGCTCTACGGTGTTATGCTCGGCCTGGTGCTGGGCAAGCCCCTGGGCATCATGCTGTTCAGCTTTTTGGTGGTGAAGTTGAAGGTGGCATCGCTTCCCGAGAATGTGAACTGGGGGCACATGCTGGGCGCAGGCATCTTGGGCGGCGTGGGCTTCACCATGGCCATCTTTGTGGCCAACTTGGCGTTCGACAGCGAGATGATGGTGACCACGGCGAAAGCCGGTATCCTGGCGGCCTCGCTGGTGGCGGGCGTGGCAGGTTTCGTGTTGCTGATGGTGCAGGCCAAGCGGGCCCAGAAAAGGGGCGTGGCGTACCTGTCTACACCGCCTGAAGACGAGGGCAGCCTGCAGACAGCCGATCTTAACGCGGTGCGCGACAGCGAGGAGTTGCTGCGCGATATAGAAAGCCCGCTTCTGAAAGAGGAAGTGGCAGCCGCAAAGAAGCGTACGGGTGTTTTCGAGATTGCGGTTGATTTGGGTGAGGACAACATGCGCTCCGATGCGGTGGCCGAGGCTCGGCGCGAAGCTGTCGAGGTGGAAATCACGTCCCGGCAGGTGAAAATGCGGAGCAAGGATGAAGAAGCGGGGCCGCAATAGTCTTATTCACCTGGGCTTTATGAGGACTGCGTTATACTTGTGGGGAAACGCCGGCGTGATCGAAGGGATTATATGAAAGCTGCTGCCATCGTTTTAGCTGCGGGTGCCGGAACCCGTATGAAATCAAAGAAGCCCAAGGTCGTCCACGAGGTGCTGGGCAAGCCGCTCGTACGCTGGGTGGTGGATGCGGCGCACGTTGCAGGAGTGGAGCGTATTGTGTCGGTGGTTGGGCATGAGCGTGCGCAGGTTGAGCCGCTGGTGGCGGGCGACACGACGATTGTTGAGCAGCCGGAGCGTCGCGGCACGGCCGATGCGGTGGCGGTATGTAGAGATGCGCTTGCCGACTTCGATGGGTCGCTGGTGGTACTGTCGGGCGATTGTCCGCTGATCACGTCGGATACGATTCGTCGGCTTGTTGAGATGCGCGAACAGGCCGATGCGGCCGTGGTGGTGCTGACGATGGAGATGGACGATCCGTTTGGCTACGGGCGCATCGTACGGGACGACGAGGGCCAGGTGGAGCGCATTGTCGAGCAGAAGGATGCTACGCAAGCGGAAGCCTCCCTCACCGAGTGCAATTCGGGCTTCTACTGCTTTGATGCCCGTGCGTTGTTTGACGCACTGGGCCAGGTGGACGACAACAACGCACAAGGCGAGTTCTATCTCACCGACGTGTTGGCTATCTGCCGTGCAGCCGGGCGTCCGGTGCTGGCATTGCCTGCAAGCGACGTGGCCGAGTGCCTCGGTGTGAACTCGCGCTTGCAGTTGGCTGAGGCAACCAAGTTTGCGCAGCGTCGCATCAACCGTGCCCACCTGGTTGCGGGGGTAACCATGACCGACCCCGACCAGGTATGGATCGGCCCTGAGGTGGTACTCGAGCAGGACGTCGAGTTGCTGCCGCAGACGTTCCTCATGGGAACCACGCGTGTGGGGGAGGATAGCCTCATCGGCCCGAACTCGCGTTTGACCGACACGGTGGTGGGGCAGGGCTGCACGGTGGACGAGACGGTGGCGGTCGAAGCTGTGCTGGATGATGGCGCTACGTGCGGCCCCCGCGCTTACCTGCGCCCGGGCGCGCACCTGTGTGAGGGAGCGAAGGCGGGCACGCACGTGGAGATCAAGAAATCTACGGTGGGCAAGGGCTCGAAGGTTCCGCACTTGAGCTACATTGGCGATACGACCATCGGCGAGGATGTGAACATCGGGGCTGGTTCCATCACGTGCAACTACGATGGCAAGCACAAGTTCGCCACCGTTATTGGCGATGGGGCGTTCATTGGTAGCGACACCATGATGGTTGCGCCCGTGAGTATTGGGGCCGGTTCCATTGTGGGTGCAGGCTCCACTATCACAAAGGATGTTGCGCCCGATGCGCTTGCCCTCACACGCTCAGAGCAACGTGAGATTGCTGGCTGGGCGGCCGCGAAACGTGCGAAGCAGACGGCAGAATA
>NZ_JAVWUP010000243.1:0-3349 GCF_036667095.1 Gordonibacter sp.
CTCTTATGTTCTCGAGTTTGCTATGTGCCGAACCCCTCTTCCAGCTGAGGATACTGCGTAGATTCGGCACATAGTTCGTTGGTTGAGCTTATAACGAGTTCAGGAAATCCAGAACGTCTTTGCTGGCTTTGTAGGGTTTACGGGGCTTGAGCTGCCAGTCACGCCGCGCCTTTGCAAGGGCCTCTTCTTTGACGGCCATATCGGACACTACGTACTTGTGCGTCGTATTGATGTCCTCGTGTCCAAGCCAGATTGCCACGGTTGCGATATCAACACCTGCAGCCAGCATCGCCATTGCGGTCGAGTGCCTGAACACATGCGGCGTGATTTTCTTACGTGCGAGTTCGGGATGGGCGGCCCTGGCTTTCTTCGCAACGCAATCGAGCCTGCTTCTCGCGCCCGATCTGGTAAGGTGATCGACGTTTCTGCCTGCGAAGACGTAGTCGTCCTCTTTGAGGGAGAGCTGCTCGATGTGCGATAGAAGCAGTTGGGAGGTGGCGTCCCAAAGCGGCACGGTTCTGTCCTTCCTGCCCTTGCCGAAGAAGTGAACGTGGCAGTTTCCTTTGGCTGAAGTCCTCACGTCCTCCACTTTGACCGTGACCAGCTCGCTGATTCGAGCGCCCGAGTTGTACAGCATCGCGACCAGGAGCTCCGTTTCCGAGCCCGGCTCGCAGCAGTCGGTCATCCATTCGACTTCGTCGGGGGTCAGGTAGCCTATCTCCCTGCGCCGTGCCTTGCGGTTCGGTATCTTCGATATCTCCGACAGCTGCCCCAGATGCTGGGGCGCCCTTCTCGCGGCGTACTTTGCGAACGACCAGAAAGCGGAAAGCCTGCAGTTCAGCGTCTTGGGACAGCAGCCTCGCTCGTCAGCTAGGTAGTTCAGGAACTCATTCACGCTATCGGCGGTGAGATCGGACATGCTGACTTCCAGGGGCTCGATTCCGCGCTTGTCGCGAAGCCACCTGAAGTAGAGGGTGAACGCATCCCTGTAGCTGGCGACGGTGTTGCCGGAGAGTTTCCTATCCCTTTCCATCCACTCGAGGAAGAACCCCTCTATGAGGGCCGTCAGGTTTGCTGATGCGGTCATTTGGCTTCACCCCCTTTGGCGACCTGCTCGAACGCGTCGCATGCGACTTGCAGCAGCTCTGGTGTTCCGGTAAGGTACCAGTAGGTCTCGGAGATATTCCTGTGGCCCATGTAGGTTGCCAGCACGGGTAGCATGGCGCTGACGTTCTCGCCAGATTCGTGCCAGGAGAGTATCTTGCTTACCGCAAAGGTGTGGCGCATATCGTAAATTCTGGGAGGTCTTCTTTCCCAAATCTCGCCCCTGTTGAGCAAAACGCATCTGATCTCGCAAAACGAATGCTCGAGGTTGCCGAGGTGAACCGGCTTGTCGCCGTTGACGACGAAGAGCCTTCGGCACTCGCTACCGTCCCTGAGTCCGTCTCGGCGTTCGCGGTAGCGCATGATGGCATCAACCGTGGAGTCCTCGACGGGCACCAGACGCTCGCGGTTGTTCTTGCCCTTCCTCACGAGGAAGGTGCCTGCGTCCGGGTCGAAGTCGGAGTCGTCAAGGGAGAGCGCCTCGTTTGGCCGCATGCCCGTTGCCCTGAGAAGACCTATGACGGCGGCGTACACGAGCGGCTTCATCGCGTCTTGTTGAACGTACATCCTTGATGCGGCGCACATGATAAGCGAGATCTCCTCGTCAGTGAAGATGTAGGGCGTTATCCGGTTGCAGCTCTTGCCGATGAGCCCGGGCGGCAGCGTCGCTGGTACGCCGGCCAAGGCGCAGGCGTACTCGTGGACGCGCCTCGCCATCTCGTAGCGCTTGATCTCGTAGCCCTCCGCATGGTTGACGCCGCTCCTTGCCCATCCGACCGCAATCTCCGCGTTGATCGGATCCTCATGGCCGACGGAATCGGCATACCTCGCGAACTGGCGCATAGCCGAGCCCTCGGACACCAGGGGGACCCCAAGCCCGTTTTTGTAGGCGATGTAGGCCTCAACCTGGGCCTTTATGATGCTCATATCGCAACCTCCTTCGGCCACGGCGCCGCCGCCTTCCGCAGGCTTTCGACATTGACCCTCAGGTAGCCCATCGTGGTCGCAAGCGTCTCGTGCCCGAGAATGTCCGCAATGGGCTTTATGGGCACACCGTTGTTCACCATGTTGGTAGCGACCGCTCGCCTCAGGGGATGAGTACCCGAATCTCTAACGCCGGCCTTCTCGGACAGGAGTCCTATCGCCCCCCCGACCTGCTCGAACGTCATCCGAGGGCCTTTTGCCTCGAGGCCGTCGGGCAGGAACAGGCTTCTGGAACCTGTGCCCATCGGCCTAGCATTCACGACGTAGTCCTCGAGCGCCGAGCCGGTTTCCGAGTCGAGGGGGATAGATCTGTCGGAGACGCTCTTCGAATGCCTGATGCGTAAGATACCGTTGGCCCAGTCGACGTCATCGAGTGCAAGAAGGGCAACATCGCTGCGCCTGAGGCCGAGGTTTCCCATGAGCAGCAGCATCGCTAGGTCGCGCTTGCCTCGAGCCGATTCCGGATCCACCGATGTCGTCAGCGCTTCGAAGTCCTCCTCGTTGATACACTTGGGCAGAGAGTCCATCGGCTCGGGCCCTTTGAGTGCGACCTTCGTGATCGGCCCAGCCGTATCCTCGTGCCCGTTAGCGCAAAGAAAGCTCGCGTAGGCCCTGATCTCCGTGCAGAAACCCCTCTTGGTAGAAGCGGACGTATGGGCGATCTTCTCGGATATGTAGACCATAGCGCTTGCGAGGTTGACCATACCGCGCTCGAATTCCGCACTTCCGAACATGGTGTAGAGGTACTGCTTCACCTTGGTTGCCCGCTGCCTCACAGTCACCGGGCTGAGGCGCCCGCTGGACATCAGCTGCGCTTCGAACTCGAGGCACTCCCGCTCGATGGACTGGTTCACGGGATAGCTTCGCGGGTCGAAACGCCTGAAGTACGGCTTCCCGAACCTCATCGTCCAGTAGTACCTGACCGCAGTTGCGGTGACGCCTATACCCGAGGTTACGGGAAGGGATTCGATGTACTCATCTACTATTTCCCTGAGGACCTGCTCGTCGGCGGTCATTGCCTCAGAATGCTTTCCGAGGAACGTGCGGACTCTTTTGAAGTACATGGCGCAAACATTGGGTGAATTGCCGTTGGCTTCGATGAACGTGCGGAATGCATCGAGACGTTCGTCTACCTGC
The DNA here is from genome assembly GCF_036667095.1 of Gordonibacter sp. Classification (NCBI taxonomy): domain Bacteria; kingdom Bacillati; phylum Actinomycetota; class Coriobacteriia; order Eggerthellales; family Eggerthellaceae; genus Gordonibacter; species Gordonibacter sp. Next base: position 3,226 of record NZ_JAVWUP010000243.1, read on the forward strand.
ATGGTTTTCTCCTATCTCATCAGGCTGCAGATGGGAAAAGGATAGTTTTGCTATGTGCTCAAATTGCGAAGTATCCTCAGCTGGAAGAGGGGTTCGGCACATAGCAAACTCGAGAACATAAGAG
>NZ_JAVWUP010000244.1:0-3321 GCF_036667095.1 Gordonibacter sp.
GGATCCACGTGCGAAGGCACCAGGCGCAGCACGTCGCCCAATGCGGGCGCCTGCGCCCCCGGCGCCACGCGCACCACGCCGTGCTCGTCGTTGATGGACGCGTAGGTCAGGCCATCGGCGTTGAACACCGCGGGCGGGCCGCATTCGGCGGTGGTGGATTTCAACCCCGCGTCCAGGATGACGCGATCCGGCGCGGGCACTCTCATCACGGTGGACAGCACGAACAGGCTGTTCTGCAGACTGGCGACGAACGGTCCTGCGCCAAGCGACATGGTGTAGGTTGGAAGTGCGGCCATCTCGGTGTTGTTGAGTCCGAACAGCAGAAACGCCGTAAGGGCGACCAGTGCCGTCACGGTATTCGGTCGTCTTGTGGTTGTGCGGCTTTGCCAGCTGCCTTTCGATACGTCGACATCCATGCTGTCCCTCCCCCTTGTGCGGGAGATGATACGCGTTTGTGCGTGCTCCCGTCTAACCAGCCCTGTGCCGGCCCCACAACATTGTGGGGCCGGCCCCTGTTTGGGCGTGGAGCCCAACGGTGTGCCACTTCCCCTGTCGTGTGTGGATGTTGCAGCGTGGGCGGCGTATCGTTTCAGCCGTCCACACAGTAAGGGACGCAAGACGAGGAAGAGGAGGGTGAAATGAAGACGACCGAGACGCATGCTGCAACCCGTGACCCCGAGTGCTTCATGCGTGATGGGAAGCTGACCCGTCGCACGTTTATCAAAGGCGTTGGTGCGATTACGGTTGCATCGGCACTAGGGTTTGGCGCGCAGGGTGCCAGCGTGTCCGAGGCGCTGGCTGACGAAACGTCGACATCTGGCGGCGAGAAGGCCGTGCACGCGGTATGTACGGTGAACTGCACGTCTCGCTGCCATCTGCACGGCACGGTGCGCGACGGAAAGCTTGTACGTGTAGAACCGGGCGACATGCCGGGCCGGCCAGGGTATGCGAACGCGTGCCTGCGCTCGATGAGCTACATCCAGCGCATGCAGGACGAAAACGCGCGTGTCATGTACCCCATGCGCCGCACCGGCGAGCGCGGTTCGGGTGAATTCGAACGTATCACCTGGGACGAGGCGATTGATGAGATTGCCCAGAAGCTCAATGCCGTGCTGGCCAAGAACCCCCAGGCGGCCTCGTTCTACTCGTTTACCGGGGATTTAGGCAAACTGTCGTGGGAGGCACCTACGCGCTATGCCGCCACGGTGGGAGCCACTACTTGGGATATCGAGGGCATCATGGGCGATCACGGTGCGTCCATGGGCATGACCATGGTGTTTGGCACGCACCGCGGGGCGCACGATTCGCGTGACTACTTGAACTCGAAGCTGTTGATTGCGTGGGGTCGCAACGTGGCTGACACGCACACGTCCGAACTGCGCGACTATGTGGCTGCTCGCAAGAATGGAGCGAAGGTTATCGTCATCGACCCGCGCCAATGCTCCACGGCCGCTATGGCTGATGAGTGGATTCCCCTGAATCCGCAAACCGATCCGGCGTTGGCGCTGGGCATGATGAACTGGATTATCACTCAAAACCTGCATGCCAAGGACAAGCTTGTCGAAGAGTCGGTGGCTCCGTACCTTATCCGAGAGGACGATGGCACGTATTTGCGCATGGTCGACGGCGCGGTGGTTGCCACGACGAGTGGGGCAGTGAAGGCTGATGAGGGTTCCATCGGCACCGCTCCGGCAGCTCAGGGTGAGGCGGGTGCTGGAGCAGGTAAATACGTGGTCTGGGACGAAGCGACCGGGGCTGCTATACCTGCACCAAATGCCGCAGCGATCAAAGGTGGAAGCGTCAAACCTGCGCTGACGGGGTCTTTTGCGGTCGACGGAGTGGCATGTCGCACCGCATTCGACCATCTGGTTGACGCATGCACCCCTTATACGCTTGAGCGCACCGGAGAAATCTGCGGCATCAAGCCGGACGTGATCGAGCGCTTGTCCAAGGAGTATATCGATGCCCAGCCTGCCGGCATACGCATGGGCCAGGGGATGCAGCGTGTGTACCATTCCTACTCACCCTTCCGCACCGTAGCCACGTTGGCCATGGTTGCCGGATACATCGGCGTTCCCGGTGGCGGTGCGTCGCATGCGGGCGGTACGGCCACCAACAAGCCTGTTGCTGGCTATACGGGTCCGGTGTACAACTTCGCCGATTGGTCGAGCACGGGTAAGAAGGCGAATCTCGTTCCGTCTTCCAAGGTATATGCGGCAGCGGTGGGTCACGACCCGGTACCTATCGACTTTTTGTGGATCGCCAACTCTAACTTCATCAACATGAGCCCCGATTCCAACCGCATCATTAACGAGGTCATTCCGGCTATCAACTTCATCGTGACCGCCGATCCCTGGTGGACGTGGACGGCGAAATACTCCGACATTGTGCTGCCCGCCTGTACGTATTGGGAACATTGGGATCTTGTCGATCGCAGCCCCTGGGCCATGTTCAACCAGCCCGCTATAGAGCCGATGGGCGAGAGTAAATCGGATGTTGAGATCATGTCGGTCCTGGCGAAGAAGACTGGCGTGGAAAAATACTGGGATAAAACCGACGAAGAGTGGGTCCGCCAGTTCGTGGGTACCGATCATCCCGCGTGGGGCGATCTCGATTGGAATCGCGATGTCGTCGAGCAGGGAATCTACGGTCGATCCGATGCCCTGTATGACCCCGCCATCGTCTACGCCAATGGTACCGGATACAAGACCGACACTGGCAAGTTCGAGTTTTATACCGAGTCCCTGATTGGATTTGACGAGGAGGTCCCCGTCTGGAGGCCGCCTTGCGAGGACCCGCGTGAGGGTGAGTTGGCTGCAAAGTACCCGCTCGTGTACATTCAGTATCACGATCGCCTGAACGTGCACACGCAGCACATTTTGAATCCTGCACTTGAAGTGGTGCAAGACGAGCCTTTGCTGCAGATGAATCCCCTCGATGCTAAGGCGCGTGGCATCGCGCACGACGACGTGGTGCGCGTGATGAACGATCGCGGCGATATGAAGATCCGCGTGTTTCTGACCGAAGGGATTATTCCGGGTACGGTAGCTACCCAAAGCGGCTGGACGCCCGATTACTTCATCGAAGGCTGCTATCAGAACCTCACGCACCATACCATTTGCGATGCCGAGGAGGCCTACAGTATGACGAATAGCGCCTTCTATGACGTGCTCGTCGAAGTCGAGAAGGTATAAAGGAGGAGATCATGACCGATAAACACTATGGCATGGTGATTGATACCCAGCATTGCGTAGGCTGCCAAACCTGTACCGTAAGCTGCAAAATATCGAACGAGGTTCCCGGGAATGCCCATTGGAATCA
>NZ_JAVWUP010000245.1:0-3318 GCF_036667095.1 Gordonibacter sp.
GGTCTCCAAAACCGCATGTTGGGGGTTCGAGTCCCTCCTGGCCTGCCAGCTTGTTAGACTGAGCAGCTTGCATTCAGGTTGCTTGCTTGAGCAGCTTGGAATCAAGCTGCTTGTTTGGCGTTTAGACGGATAACGATTTTCCCGGTTTTTTTCGGGCTAAGGAATCAGATGGCGAAGAAATCCAAAACACAGCGAGCGAAGGCTTCTGCAGCCCGTGCTGTCCGCAAGGAACAGGTGCGCGAAGCTGAGGGCGCCGAGGTAGAGGCGAAGGATGTCGCCGAAGCTGATGCCGCTGCTACCGAAGCACCCAAGAGGAAGCTCTTCAAGAAAGCCGATAAAGTCGAGGTACCTGCCGCCGACAAGCAGGACAAAGGCAAGGTAGAGAAGAAGACTGAAAAGGCCGAAGAGAAACCTATCAAAAAGAAGAGGCGTTTCGGGTTTCTTAAGGACGTTCGCTCCGAGATGAAACGCGTGACGTGGCCGACGAAGCAGGACGTGCTTCGCTGGAGCGTTGTGGTAGTCGCGGCGTTGCTGTTCTTCGGCGTCTACGTTACCGTGCTTGACAATGTTGTTATTACGCCGTTGCTTGTGGCAATTTCTGGATTGGGGGTGTAAGGCATGTCGAAGAAATGGTATGTCCTGCACACCTACTCGGGCTACGAGAACAAGGTGAAGAAAAATCTTGAGACGCGTATCGAGACCATGGGCCTCGAAAATAGCGTATTCGCCATCGAGATCCCTACCGAGATGGTAACGGAGATCAAAGAGGGCGGGCGTCGCGTCGAGAGCGAGAAGAAGGTTTTCCCGGGTTATGTGCTGGTGCGCATGGAACTTGACGATCGCAGCTGGGCTGCGGTGCGCAACACACCCGGCGTTACGGGATTCGTAGGCAGCCAGGGCAACCCAGCTCCGCTTACGCGTGACGAGTACAACAAGATCATGGGTATGGGCAAGCCCCGCGCCGGTGCGCCGAAGAAGACGTCTACCTCTATCGAGGTGGGACAGTCCGTAAAGGTGGTTTCTGGGCCGCTGGCGGAGTTCGATGGCGTGGTGTCGGAAGTGTCGCCTGAATCTGGTAAGGTGAAGGTGCTTGTCTCCATCTTCGGTCGTGAGACGCCGGTGGAGCTTTCGTTCGACCAGGTCGCCAAGATCTAGCAGAACGCTCAAGTGGTAAACATAAGCGGTGCGCGTGCCCGTGGTGGACCGGGGCTTCTCACGCGAGCAACACCGCTTTGTTGATAGATTGTAACTATAGTATGGTCAGCTGAAAGGACCGTTCACAATGGCTGAAAAGAAAGCAAAAGGCTTTGTTAAGCTTCAAATTCCTGCAGGTGCAGCTAATCCTGCTCCTCCGGTAGGCCCGGCTCTCGGCGCTCAGGGCGTCAATATCATGCAGTTCTGCCAGGCGTTCAACGCCCAGACGCAGGATCAGTCCGGTACCATCATTCCGGTTGAGATCACGGTATACGAGGATAAGTCATTCACGTTTGTGTGCAAGACCCCTCCGGCGGCCATCCTCATTAAAGAGGCTCTGGGCATCAAGAGCGGCTCGGGTGTCCCGCACATCACGGCCGTGGGCACGCTCACGGAAGATCAGCTTCGCAGCATCGCCGAGCTGAAGATGCCGGACTTGAATGCTAATACTGTCGAGGCTGCTATGGAGATCATTGCAGGCACGGCTCGTAGCATGGGCGTGCGCATCGAGGGTCGCGAACTGAAGATAAAGTACGTGCCTTCCAAGAAACTCGCAGCTATGCTGCAGGGCAAGACGCTCGACGAGGACTAAGTTCTCCGCGAGCTTACATTGTGCGCAACGCGGCTGCCTCAGGGTGGCCGCTTGAGCGATAGAAGAAGTGGAAGGGTGCCCAAGGGCATCCGCTACGTACCACGAAAGGAAGCATCATGACGAAGCAGTCCAAGAGCTACCGTGCCGCCATTGAAAAGATCGGCGAGGAGACCTATGCGCCGCTTGCGGCTATGAGCCTGGTGAAGGAAGTCTCCACCGCCAAGTTCGATGAGACGGTCGAAGGCCATTTCCGCTTGGGTATCGACACCCGCCAGGCCGACCAGCAGCTTCGCGGCACCGTGAGCCTGCCGAACGGCTCGGGCAAGACCGTCCGCGTGGCCGTTTTCGCCGAAGGTGAAGCCGCCCGTGCCGCCGAAGAGGCTGGCGCCGACATCGTGGGCACCGATGAACTGATGGCTCAGATCCAGGCTGGCGAGTTCAATTTCGACGCCGCCGTCGCCACGCCCGATCAGATGGGTAAAGTTGGCCGTCTGGGCAAGGTGCTTGGCCCCCGCGGTCTTATGCCGAACCCCAAGCTGGGTACCGTCACCACCGATGTGGCGAAGGCTATCAACGAGTTGAAGGGCGGCCGTGTGGAGTATCGCGCCGACCGCTATGGCATCGCACACGTCGTGCTGGGTAAGGTCAGCTTCACGGCTGAACAGCTTGCCGAGAACTACGGTACGGTCTATGACGAGATCCTGCGCATGAAGCCGGCTGCAGCTAAGGGCAAGTACGTGAAGTCCATCAGCGTTTCTGCGACGATGACCCCGGGCGTGTCGGTCGATTCGTCCGTGAACCGCAACTACACGGAGTCTGGCGAGTAAACGCGTTCTTTCAGCAGCGAACTAAAAAAGGGGGAGCCTACGGGCTCCTCTTTTTTAGTAACGTGAGAAACCCACAGGCTATGCCTGTGGTGCGATAACTGTTTTACACGGTTCGTAAATAAAGAAAAGCCCTCCTGTCTTATGATGTGCCTGCGATGGTCTAGATCGCAGGTGAAAGGCAGGAGAGCAATGAACGAATCGAGTTTAGCACACACAAAATGGGACTGTACCTACCATATCGTATGGATACCGAAATATCGCAGGAAGGTATTGTATGGCGAGTACAGAAAAGAAGTAGGAGAAATCATACGAGAGTTGATCGACAAGAAGAAGGGATGTTCGATTGTGGAGGGCGTCCTGTGTGTCGACCATGTACACGTGTGCCTTCGGGTGCCCCCGAAGTATGCGATCTCAGATATCTTGGGGTACGTCAAAGGTAAAAGTGCGCTCATGATTCACGATAGACATCCGGAGTGGCGCAGGAAGGTCGGCAAAGATAAGACGTTTTGGGCAAGGGGATACTACGTGAGCACTGTCGGGTTGAACGAATCTATCATTAGGCAATATATCAAGAATCAAGAGGAAAGCAGCAGGTTCGAGTAAATGACCGCACTAGACCATCGCGGCTTTCAGCCGCAAGCAGGTATTCTTGGGCCCTTCTAGGGCCGATAATCAAGCCACCGGCTATGCCGGTGGTCATGACTT
>NZ_JAVWUP010000246.1:0-3315 GCF_036667095.1 Gordonibacter sp.
GAAGAAGGATCCATCCTTTTCCAGGGAGGCCACCAGTTGCCTGCCGACAAGGGCACCCCCCTCAGGAAGGGTCCCTCTGTTCGTTACCGCCAGCGCCGTGCTCACCCGATCCACGTTGCCACCGGTGCGTCCCTGCGCATCTAAGGCAAGGCTCTTCACCAAAGAGGCCACGCGCGCTTCCCCCACATACACGCACGCGCCATCGGCCAAGCCGCACAACGCGCCATCGCCGATGGCCTTCAGTGCGCCTGCGCCCAACCCCGCACAGGCCGTCAAGTCAACCGCCAGCACGTTCGGGCAGTCGGAAAAGGCCTCTTTGCCCACCTCAGTCACGCCGGCGGGCAGCTTCAGCATCGTCAGCTCCGCATGGGACAAACCACTGAATGCAAAGGAGCCGATGGTGGTAACCCCTTCTGCTATCTGGATGTTCTTGATAGCGCTTGCCTGTGAGGCCCACGGTGTCTCGGCAGCAGAAGCGAAGTCCTTCATCGCTCCCGCACCCGACACCTCAAGCGTTCCGTTTTCCAGCAACCCCGCCACCACCTCGCCAGGATTGCCCTTGCCGATTTCCCACACAGCGCTCTTGACCAGTGCGCGGTTGCTTGCCGCCCAATCATACGAGGCCAGCTTCGCATCGCTTGACAGCGTATAGGTTTGCAGCAGGTTGCTTGCAGAATACGGCGATTCCACTTTGAACATATCGGTGGTGTTCGCCGCTGCCGGAAGCGAGAAGCTCGCGGGGATCTCAACAAGCGACGTGCAGTTGGCAAAAGCACGCGTGGCATCGGTCACCGTAGAGGGAATGGCGCTTATCGAAGCAAGCGAGGAACACCCCCGAAATGCATTGAACAGCATGCGCACGCCCTCGGGCACGGATGGCATCCTCGTAAGCGAAGAGCATCCATCGAACATGCCGATCAAATGCGTTGTCGCAGCAGGGATCGCAGGCGCGGCCTTCAGCGCCGTACAGCCCTGGAACGTATAGGAGTAGCTTTTCGTGGAAGCTGGCAGGTTCGCCACCGATTCAAGGGAGGTTGCGTTCCAATAGGTCTGGGACAGGTCCTCTACTGAATCTGGTATGGCCGGCACCGTCTTCAACGCGCTGCAATGTGAGAACGTACCGGCCATCTGCGTAGCACCGGCAGGAATTGACTCAATACTCACCAACGAGGAGCAGTACTCGAACGTATACTTCAGATTCTGCACGCTGTCGGGCAGCTTCGGAGCCATCACGAGGGAGGTACACTGGCTGAAGGCGCGCTCGGCGCTCAGTACGCCACCCGGTATGCCCGACACGGAAGCCAGCGCCGCACATCCGGCAAAGTAGTAATCAAGGCTGGTTGGCTTGGTCTGTCCTTCGAATTTCACGGCCACGATAGAGGGGCGTTGCGCATTCCAGGGAACATCCTGCTGACGTGCGAACGACTGCAGGTCGCCCTTGCCCGCGATCACCAACGTACCATCGGAATAAAGCGATGCTGTCGCGTCGGAAGCGACATCTTTGCCGATATCCCATTGCTGGGATACAACGATCTTCGTTCCCGCCTGTTTGCTGGCCTTGAACGTGTCCCAGGCAACTCCCAACGCAGTGGTCGCCTCGTCTGTCTGACCTTGCGTGGCCGCCGCATCAACAGCAACCGCGCTCGCCACATCCACCGCATCAGCGATCGCCTTTATGTCATCGGCGCTCACCCACAGCTCAGTGTTCACCACATCCGCGCCGTCAACGCTGGTCTTGACTGTGGGAATATCGGCTTTCACCTGGTTGATCACGCGGTTCAACTCGGTTTTGTTTGCAGCGACGTTTTCCCCAGCGCCCGCTGTTGAAAACGTGAAGGTGATGGGAGATCCGGTGGTAGAGCCGGTATTGGGCCCGGAAAGCGACGGGCCGAACGTGAGCACATAGCACTTGCCAACCTCGAACGTGCCCGCTGAAACCGAGAAGGTCATGTTCCTGCAGGGCTTCGCGGCGTCGAAGGTAGTACAGGCCAGGTTGCCCTTCTCCTTCGAGGCCACGACCACACCGTCGGAATCGACTACCGACACCTGGGGATACACCGTGCTGTCAAGCCATGCTTCAGGACTGCCGCCCGGATAACGCGTCGGCCCCCAATTGACGCCCGCACCGCCCAACGCAACGTTGAACGACAGAGCCTGTGCAGCGTCCACCGCGTTCTCGATAAAGTTGCGGTACGTGCCCGCTTCCGTCGTGATCTTGTCAAAACCAGATATCGTCAGCTTGCCCGAAGCTCCTTGGTCGCCAACGTAGTCCGCTCGCGGCTCGGGAGCGCGCTCTTTGATGGCAACCGTGTAGTTGCCTCCGAACTGGATGGAGTTGGAACCATTGAAACGGGCAAAGCCGTCGTTACCTACCACCGTCTCGTACACCGCCGTCGTCGGGTCACCCAACACCGACAAAGCCGACTCCGAGGCGTTCACCGTGGAGGTATTGGAGAAATCAACACTATAGCCCGCACCTCGCGAGGTCTGTCCCACGTCATAGCCGCCGTAATACGACAAGGTGATGGCGTCCCCTGCCTTAACCTGCTTGTCTACGGTCAAACCAGACGTAGCGCCCACGGCATCGAACGCGTATTCCCAGCTATCGAAGTAGGTGGCAAAGCACCCATGCCAAGCAAAGCCAATGCGCAAGTCTCCCGTCGAGGTATCCTGCGCGGAATACGGTGCCAAACGAAACGCGTAAACCCAGCTCGACTGCACGCTCGCGCCCAGACCACTCCATACGTCGGCGCCGGAACCGTCGGCGCCGCCCGCCAAAACGGGGCCGACAGATGCTGCGCCATCGTGGCGTCCGGCTCCGTCGTGCATATCGAAGTTCATGGAGCTTACCAACGCACCCTCGGCCGTGTTGCCCGAGCGCTGCTCGAAGACAACGGCAAAGGGAGCGAAGGTATTTCCGCCGCTTGCGGTATTGGTGCCCGTGCCACTCCAGAACGCCGAGGGGCGCGTTTGCTCAGGGTCACCGATCTTGGTCACTAGGATGCGGTACGGGTCATTCGCCGTTCCGACAGCGGTAGCGTTGTAGGCATCGTGCTTGGGACCGTCAAAGGCAAGCGCCGTACCCGGGGCAATAACCACCATGGTCAGGGCAAGGGCCAAGCTCAGCAGAATGCGCAACGGCCAACTCCCTTGCGAGCAGAACGCACTCTGGACACTCCCCCTTTGCGACCCATTCCTTCTTGCTACAAGCACCATGACCGTCCCTTCCCTGTTGCCTTGCCACCAACCCGCAAGTCCTCCGAGTATCCCTATCAGAATATCTTATTTAAGTATATTCTGATATGAGTATTATAT
>NZ_JAVWUP010000247.1:0-3215 GCF_036667095.1 Gordonibacter sp.
CCGCAGGCCTCGGCTACCGACTACTTTGAGGCCTATGAGGTGGCGGAATCGACCGGCAAGAACACCGTGGGTCTGCTCTACCAGAACAAGCCCGTCGAAGAGGTGGTTCATCCGACCGGTGTCGAAAACCTGTTCCTGATTCCCTCAACCATCGAACTCGTGGATCAAAACGAGCTCGTCTTGCGCGAGCAGCGCCTGAAGTTCGCGCTCGACGACGCTTCCGGTGATTTCGATATCGCCATCCTCGATTGCTCTCCAACCATGAAGCGCCTAGGCTTCAATGCTTATTTGGCTGCCGCGGAAGATGGCTGCGTCGTCATCCCCGTGAAGCTCGATGCCACCGTAATGCGCGGCACTGCGCTTACGGTATCGGCTATCCAATCTATTGCCGACGCCCTGCGCGTTCCCACGCCACGGTGGCGCGTGCTTCGCACGTGCGTGCCCGGCAGCATGACGAATGCGGAGGCAACCGGAGCGGCCGTGCTCGACCAGTTCTTCCCAAACGAGCAGTTCATCACGCAAATCCACGCGTCGTCGAAGGTCTGCGAGGGCAGTTGGGCTTGGCAGCCCGTCGTTTCTTTCGAGCCCAGCAGCCGCCCGGCGCAGGATTACGCTGCGCTCGTCGAGGAGATGAACCACGATGTGCGCTAAGGCGAATCCCGCCGCATCCGGCTTCTCCATCACCGGCCTGCTCGATACGCAATCCAAGACGCGCGAGCGCTTTCCCGTCGTCGAGATCGAGGTGGCAGCCATTGCGGACCATCCCAACAACGCCATCTATTCCATGGATGATATCGGCATCGAAAAGCTAGCCGCCTCCATCAAGGAGCATGGCTTGACCGACCTTCCGCTGGTTCGAAAGATTGACGATGGGTCTTGGCAGATGCTATCTGGCCATCGTCGCAAGGCGGCGTATCTGCTGCTGTCCGGAGGCGATGCGGCTTATGCCAAGATGCCCTGCCGCATCGTTGGCGACGTTACCGATGCGCAGGCGCTTCTGATGCTGCATTCGGCGAACTTCTTCACGCGCCAGCTGAGTGCCTCGGAGTTCGCTGCCGCAAGCGCGGCGCTTGGCGAGGAGGTCCTTCGCCGACGCGCGGCAGACCCCTCGCTCAGGGGACGGCGCACGGAAGACATCAAGGCGGAGATCATCCAAGAGCAGACCGGTCAGAAGGTTTCCGGCAAAACCATCAAGAGGAAAGAGCAGCTTGATCGAAAGATCAACTTCGACCTGCTTGAGGAATGGCGGCAGGATGCCAACGATGGATCCTTGAGCGCGTCTGCCATCGATGCGCTGGCTGCCCTGTCGGAATCCGAGCAAGCGAGGATCCATGCGGATTGCCCGGCAGACGTCGGCAAGCGAGAGCTCAGCGCGTTCGTCATGGAGCGGGCGAAGGATGCCGACGCTTGCCCCGACAAGCGCCTTGCGAAGGCAGCGGGCTTGCTCGAAAAGTGCCTCGAAGGCAGCCTGGCGGGCGACGAGCTCATGAATTCGCGCATCCTTGCCGCGATCGCCTCTCACGCCCAAAAGCTGTCGGAGGCGTGCGAACACCCCAAAGATGCGACGAACGGGGCTTAGGAGGCACCTCTAGCAAGTAGCCCATTTTGTAATACATACAAAATGGCACTTGTCTTCCGGTCGCATCAGCCTTGCCGAGCGATGCTGGAGCGCTCGCCGCGGTCGACGGAGCCGTTGCGCGGCCGGAAGAAGTCGAAGCCCGCATGCGCTGTCCGTCGGAGGCGCTATCGGCCTTCGTGCGGGGGTGGCCCCGCGCCCCAACCGGCCAAGCCAAACGCTTGGAAGCTACTTCCACTGCAGGCTTTCAAACGACAATGTAAGGAGCAGGACACCATGGGATACACCTACACCATCAGCTGCAGGATAAACGAAGAGGACAGGGCGCAGTTATTGAAGCATGCGGACACCTTGGAGCTTTCGACTTCAGAATACCTGCGATACCTCATTCGGCTTCCTATTTCCGCAAAAGAGGCCGACGATACCACTAGGTGCATCGTCGTCAGAACAAGGGATCTCGAAGACATAGACGCCGAGCTGACCAAGTGGGGCTACCACTACAACCAGGCGGTACATGCCATGAACACCATCGCTCTGTTCATACGCCGCGGACGTGTCGATTACGACCATTTCAGCACCAGCATTCAAACCATAGAGACTGAACTTGCGATGGTGCGCAACGCTTGCGAAGAGTTTCGGCAGTCCTTTCAAACCATCGAAGACTCCGTATTGATCGGTGGCTGACGATGCCTATCGTAAAGCCCATTTCGGGACATACGGATTGCCAAGGCATACGGCGTTATTTGGAGAAAGACGGTCGCGCGCTTGCCCGTGATTTCTACAACCTTTCGTGGGACGAGGACTTGATGGCTGGCTACGATTCCTCGATGAAGGAGGGCGTCCGGTGGGCCGACGAGATGGATAGAACGCGCCATGCATACGGAAACGACATGTCGCACGGAGGCCGCCCCGCCCGCACGTTTAAGCACTTCGTCATCTCTCCCGACCCGGAAGACGGCCTCGATCTGATGCGGTTGCGCGAGCTCGCATGCGCGTGGGCTAAGGAATGCTTCGGTGATTACCAGGTCGCAATCATCTACCACGACGACAACGAGGCTCGTATCCCGCATGCGCATATCGTTGTGAACAACACCAACCTGGTTACTGGCAACCGATTGCATACGGACAGCCCTATGTCGCTCAACAGGCTCATTCAGCAGATGGCGAAGAGGCGCGGTTTGCGCTACCTGGCCGATGAGCCAGATCTCGATGACGGGTTCTCCAAGCTGGCGGCCAAAGATGAAGAGCCAACTACCAAGGCACGCACACGCCAAGACGTCTACATGGGACGTGCCGAGCGGCGCGTGCTCGAAAGCGGCGAGTATTCCTGGGTAAACGACATCCGCGATCGCGTTGCAACAGCAAAGGGCCTTGCTCGTAACGAGGCCGAGTTTCGCGAGATCCTGAATCGCCTAGACGTTGACGTGAACGACAGCGCTGCGCATGGCAAGCGAGAGGACTGGATATATTCGCTTCGCGACCAAGGTGCCAGGCGCGTAAGCGGTGAGCGCCTAGGGTACCTGTTCGGCAAAGAGGCTCTTCAGGCGAGGTTCGCGGCAAAGAACCCAGCCCGTCCTGATCCGAGTGCGTCAAAGGCGATTATGGCTTGCGCCGCAAAAGCCGCCGTGATCAATGATCT
>NZ_JAVWUP010000248.1:0-3176 GCF_036667095.1 Gordonibacter sp.
GAATTCGCGCATACTTTCCACGGTGGGCGCGCTTTCTTTTTTACGTCGAACCCTCTTTTGTCTAGGCATTGATCCCCCGTCCAAACCACTCGTCAAACCACTCCGGCTTTATCATTCGCCCGCGCTTGCGACCAGGCGGAAGGAAAGTCTTAATCTTCCCTGCCGCTGCGTCTTCGCTTATCGTCGTGTAAGCAATCCCCGATGCTTGTTCAATCTCTCGCAGCTGGTACGCTCCCTTTGGCTTTAGCCCCGCAATTGCTGCCATTTCGGCGAATATAGGGGCTACCTTCGCCATTTCAGCAAACCCGCATGCATAAGTGTTTTCCATTGGTTCCTCCTTTCCGTCGTTTGCTTACATTCCCCACCTCGCACGTCATGGCCTGATGATGGCTCTGCGGTTGGCGGGTATGCGGTTGTGAAGGTGCAGCTTTCGGCTATCAGATCAAATAATGCGATCGACGATATCTATCGCCTCTCCAAGGCCCATAAACTTGCCTACGACGTATTCGTACCGCTCGCGCCTTTCGGCCCTCTCATGCGCTCCCTTTGCACTATTAAGCTCGTCGAGCGCCCTCGATTCGGCTGTAGCAGCGCGTGCGTGTGCCTGCCGCAGATGCAGTAGGATCGCTTCTAGCTTCTCTTGATCGGTCATTGCCTTCTCCTTTCCTAGCTTGCCTCGCTGGAATAGCTTGCTTTGCTTTGATATTACTTTTAATGCAATACTCAAGACAAAAAAATATCGTTCACGGCTTCGATGAGTATCTTTTTTGCGATATCCGACATCGAAGCATGAAGCGACACTAATTCTCCAAGTCTCCATGAACTTGGATTTCTTTCTCGTTCAGAAAGAGTTGGTGGCGTAAATTTGCAGATAGTGCAAGCTTTTTCAATATTAATGTCTGATGCCTTACGAGCAGCCTCGAACTTACTGCAAGTATCTTCCATTGATCCTCCCTTCGATGTTTTACAGATTATCATGATATTACATTAAATGCAATATATATTTCTTAAAGTTAATTTAGAAGATGTTAAAATACATTTTAAGAAAGGTGGTGATTAGCGTGGGTGTAGCTGAGAACATAGATGCTCTACTTGTCAAGTTTGATATTACCGCAGACAGTCTCGCCAGAATTGCGGAAGTGCAACCTCCTACAGTATCAAGATGGCGGCGAGGAGTAATGCCACGTGAAGAGCCTATAAAAAAGATCGCTGATTTCTTTAACCTCAAAAGAGATGACATAGTGTCGGATAGCTATGGACTCGCCGCAAAAGAGCACGGCACGATCCCTACGCTCCCACCGAATGCCATCATACCCACTGTCGTAGAAGATGCATATCTCCCTCTGCGCGGTAGGGTTCATGCAGGAAATGCACAAGAGCCCGATTCCATCGAGGGCGAGGTTATTGTTTCTAAAACACTCGCAAACCGCCACCCGAAAGGCTACTTCCTCGAAGTCGAGGGCGACTGCATGGATAAGGTATACCCAGAGGGGTGCCACGTACTAATCGACCCCGACAAAGAGCCACAGAACGGTTCTGTAGCGGTAGTAAGTATTGACAGCGCCGACTATGTAATGCGCAGGCTTCTGCGTACCTCTAGCACAATGGTTCTATCGCCCGAAAGCTTCAATGACGAGCATGAGGACGTAATCATAACAGCCGACAGCGGACACACGGTGGAACTGATCGGCACGGTAGTTTGGTTCCAGCCTAGTGAGGAAATGGAATAGAAGACCAGGATAAAGCTGTACGAAAGGAGAACGCGATGGAGACCACAGAGAACAACAATATAGAAGAGCAGCTATCTACACTAGAGGACTCGTCAACGATGACTCAGCCATCATCAACAGCTGGAGCAGTTGGAATAAAACAGAGATTTCCCATTTGGGCGAAAGTTGTTATTGCGTGCGTGTCAATAATTTGCGTTGCATTTATAGCGGTTCTGGGGCTTGGAACGTGGGCGATGTCAAATGGGTATGGTCAGACCGACAACGCAAAGGGCGAGCAGCAAGCTCAGGTTGTTGTGGCGCTTGATGAAACGATTCAAGTTGGATCAGTGTCTATGAGATACCCTTCTTCGTGGGAAGTTGTTACAAACAACGATCAGGGATTTCAGATAATTTCAGAAGACGGGGCGGCATCGGTTTTTATCCAGAAAATAGAAAAGAAAAACCCAGATAAAAAGTGGTTCAATGAGTTTGCTAAAGGAGTCTCAGAAACTTCTAGTAATATTCGAGACTATTCGCTGGATGGCTGCCTGGGCAAAAGGTTTAATTGTTCAATGGATGTTAACGGAATTGCGTACGATTCTGATTGCGTGGTTGTAGCGACCAAGAATGAAGTCGTTGCATGCATAGTTGGCGCAAAAGATACGCTCTACGACAACGTCTTGTCTGACATCGCTGCATCTTTAAGAGTTGTTGAGAGCGATGTGGAAAAGAAGCATGAGAGCACGGCTCCGAAAACAGAAATCACGCCTCCAAAAGTAGAAACGCCTGCACCAAAAGTGGAGACTCCGGCTCCTGCTGCACCCGCCGAAACTGCTGGCCAAAAGAATGCCGTAAAAAAGGCTAAGAGCTATATCAACGTTTCGGCATTTTCATATTCAGGTCTAATTGAGCAGCTTGAATATTCTAAATTTTCTACTGAAGATGCCACATACGGAGCAGACAATTGCGGAGCAAACTGGATGACTCAAGCAGAGAAGAAGGCTGCAAGTTATCTTGAAGTGTCGTCATTCTCACGAGACGGACTTATTGAACAACTTGTATATTCAGGTTTTACTGAGGAGCAAGCTGTACATGGGGCTGACTCGGTCGGATTGTAAATAGAAAGAAAGCCCCACGCATAAGGGCTGCAACCCTGCGTGAGGCTTAACATACAGTCCTCGTAAAAGGCTGTGAGGAGATTATAGCATGAGTAAAAAAGTACGCGGCGAAGGTACTATAGTTGCCCTCGAAGATAAGCCGCCCTCGAAATGCCGAAAATGGCAATTGCGCATTTCCGTTGGCTTCGACCCTGCAACCGGAAAATACAGGTCGCGCACCAAAAGGTTCACCGGAACGTATACTGAGGCGCAGCAGGAGCTTCGCGAGTTCACTGGTGCCGTTGAGGCTGGTAAATCATCAGCAAAGACAAAGTATACGGTGGGATCGTACATTGACGAGTTTATTGCG
>NZ_JAVWUP010000249.1:0-3157 GCF_036667095.1 Gordonibacter sp.
TTCTGAACGGTTCGATTGAAGAGGTCAAAATGTAACGTAACTAACTATAGGAGGGGCGTTATGAAGCACACGCAGGAAACTATAGTGAGCACCGCTATGGGCAGAAGGAGCTTTCTTAAAGGCTCCGCCGCTGCTGTTGTTGCAGCAGGGCTCGGATCAAACCTCGCAGGCAGTGACTTCGCCTTTGCCGAAGAAGGCCAAACAACGTCGAAAGGAGAAACGGTCAACCCGGGCGTCTGCCGTGGCGGCTGCGGCTCGGGTTGCCAGATGAACGTGCATGTACGCGACGGAAAGATTGTCAAAACCTCGCGCCGCCAGCAGACCGACCCCAATATCACCCGCGTCTGCAACCGCGGCCTTACCCATGCGCTGCGCGTGTACGGTGAAGACCGCCTCAAGCACCCCATGAAACGCGTTGGCGAGCGAGGTGAGGGCAAGTGGGAGCAAATGAGCTGGGACGAAGCCCTTGCTACCATCTCCGACAAATGGAAAGAAGTGGCCGAAAAATACGGACCCAACTCCAACGCATTCCTCTGCGGATCGGGCAATATCACCCCGGATGCCCAACATGGCAAGCGCCTAGCGGCTGCCATGGGCGCCACCACGCTCGACGCTGCACAAGACCGCGTGTTTTATGCAGCGTTTCCTCCCATCGTCGGCATGGGCAAAGGTCCAGGCGGTGGCGGTAGGAACGACCTGAAGAATGCCAAGAACATCTTTATCTGGGGCTATAACCCGGCTGAGTCGGAAAGCCAGACCTTCCACTACCTTATTCGCGCCCGAGCCGAGCACGGCGCTCGGATCATCTGCATCGATCCTACCTACACCACTACCGCCTCAAAAGCCGACCTGTTTGTGCCCATCTGTCCTGGCACCGACGGCGCACTGGCGCTTGCCATGGCCAATGTGCTGGTGAACGAAGGGCTAGCCGACGAGGCCTTCATGGCAACCGATACCGTGGCTCCCCTTTTGGTGAAAAAAAGCGACGGCAAGTATTTACGCCTGAGCGACCTGGGCAAGGCAGCAGCCGGAACATCCGACGACAAGCCGGTTGCGCGCGGCAAAGACGGCTCGATCGGCACGCTTGCCGAAATCACCGACCCGGCGCTGAAGGGCTCTTTCGGCATCGAGGGCATCGAGGTGACCACCGCCTACGATCTTCTGCTCGAACGCGTGGCCGAATGGACGCCGGAAAAAGCATCTGAGATCTGCAACATTCCGGTCGACACCATCAAGGAGCTTGCGCATATCGTCAAAGACGGCCCCAACTCCATCAATATCGGCCTTGGCCTCGACCATGTCACCAACGGCATGGCAACCTTCTCGGCAATTCTGTCTATGGGCATGATCGCCGGCCAATACGGGCAACCTGGCAACAGCGCAAAAGGCACGTGGCGTGGCGAGACCGCCATCGGATGGATGCCCTACGGCCTGGCCAACCCCAAAGGTGCACCCGGCAGCACGGTGATGTACTCGCCCGCCCTACTCAACTGCATGGAGTCGAAAAAGTACGGCGACAAGGACATCAACATCAAGACGCTCTACATCTGGAACCACAACCTGTTCGGCACCCAGGTGGGCGGCAACCGCTGGCGCGAGTTCTTCGAAGGCGTAGAGCTTTTGGTGGTGACCGACGTGGTCATGACCAGCACGGCAAGCTACGCCGACATCGTCTTGCCCGCCTGCCATTACTTCGAGTGCGAAAGCGCCACGGGAGACGACACCCGCTACGTGTTCTACAACGCAAAATCAGCCGAACCGCTCTACGAATCGAAGAGCGACTTCGAGATATTCAAGATGCTGTTCGAGAAGATGGATTTGCTGCAATACGATTTCAAGAACCTCGACGAGCTCTTCGGGGCTGTATTCAACAACCCAGCAGCGCAAAAGATAGACCTCACCTGGGATCGGTTGAAGAAAGAAGGCTCCGTACTCACCTTCGAGCCCGACAAGCGCGTTATGGGTGAAGATGCCACGTACATGACCCCCACTGGACGCCTACAGTTCTACCAAGAGTCCATTCCGCTCGATACCGACTACGGCCAAAAGATCGACTTCATGAAGGAACGCCTGCCTTACTGGGAGCCACCCATGGAGGTTTGGAAGGAAAATCCCCTTGCCAAGAAATATCCGATCTGCTTCACGTCCGAGCGCAACAAGTACAAGGTGCACACCCAGTACACCCGCGTGCCCTGGCTGCTGGAATTCGAGAACGAGCCCTACATCGCCGTGAACCCGGCCGACTGCGAAGCGCGCGGCATCGCCGATGGCGACTATGTGCGCATGTTCAACGACCGCGGTACCTGCACCCTGCTTGCACGCTTCAACAACGGCGTGCGCCCCGGAATGGCAGTTATCGACCACGGATGGGACCTCGACCAGTTCGTTGACGGGTTCTACTGCGACCTCTTGGGCTACAACGTCACCCCGGTCGTTGCCAACAGCTACTACTTCGACACCCTAATCGAAATCGAGAAGGCAACTATTTAGAAAGGAGGGATCTTATATGCGTTACGGAATGGCGATCGACCTGAACCTTTGCTTCGGCTGCACCGAGTGCGCCGTTGCCTGCAAGTCGAACAACAACCTGCCCAATAAGATGTGGTGGAATCGGGTGCTTACCGATGGCGGTGATCATCCCGACACGCCGAAAGGCACCTACCCGCACGTGAAGATGACCCACTACCCGGTAAGCTGCCAGCACTGCGCGAACCCCGCCTGCGCGAAGGTCTGCCCCGTGGGTGCCACCTGGCGCGACGAGGAGACCGGCATCGTGATGCAGGACGTGGACAAATGCATCGGCTGCCGCATGTGCATGGGCGCGTGCCCCTATGGTGCCCGCGTATTCAACTGGGAGGAACCGGCCTATGCGGTGGACTTCCCGCTCGGCGACGCCGATGCCCCCAGCCACGTTGCCGGAGTGGTGGAGAAGTGCACCTTCTGCGGCAACCGCATCGCACGCGGCGACATGCCCGCCTGCATGGAGCACTGCCCGGGCCGCGCGCGCCACTGGGGAGATTTGGACGACCCCGACAGCGACGTTTCCCGCGCGATCGCCGGCCGCAACACCATCCAGCTGCTCGAAGACAAAGGCACGGAACCCTCCGTGTACTACCTAGCGTAAAGGAGGGCTAACATGACTGAATCAACTACACCC
>NZ_JAVWUP010000250.1:0-3105 GCF_036667095.1 Gordonibacter sp.
TCATCGACACCGATCAAAAGAAAAAGTTCTTCTACGCGCTCGTCGATGACACCTTCGAAGCATAGAGCGAGCGGGCATTACAGAGAAGGGGCACTTACGACTGTGCCGCTGCGGTGGGTGGTGGTGCAGGTGCCGCAGGCGCGTTCGGCGCTGCCGGGGTCTCGGGGGATCCGGGGGTGCTCATGTTGGGTGCCCCCGGGGAGTCGTTAAACATGATGTTGGCGTACCCGCTGATTATTCGTATGCTCAGATGACGACTTCCGTTTGCGGACCCCTGGGGTGCGCTCAGGTGCCCCGAAGTGATTGAAGACTCGATGGTGTAGTCTGTGGCAGAGCCTGCGAGCGAAGCATTGACCTTGCCGCTGGTGACGTCGAATCGGACGTCGGTTGCGTCGACCGAGATTGCATCGATGGAGCCGCTGGTCGCCCGCATGGCCACGCGCGGTGCGCTCAGGGTGCTTACCTGGTGGTTGCCGCTGCCGGTCTCGAGCTTGATGGATTGCGTCGCCGCAGCCGTTGCAAGGTTGATGCCTCCGCTAGAGGCAAACATTTTCACGTTGTTGGCCTGTATGTCGGAGACATCCATTTTCCCGCTGGTCGCACAAAGCGACATTTCGGCGGCAGCAACACGTGTTACGGTTGTGTGGCCGCTGGACATGTTGACGCTCAGGGACGAGAGGCCTTCGAGCCTCGATACGTCCACGCTGCCGCTGCCGGATTCGACGGTGATTGAGCCGGTGTAGCTGGCCGGTACCTTCACGACGGTCGAGCGGTCTTGAAAATCAAGGTCTATCTTCATGAGTTGGATGACTTGTTTGTAGTAGCCTTTAACAGTAAGCATGCCACCCTTGTCGCTCACCTCGACGCCTTGGGCTGAATTCAACCAAGAAACTACCTCGAAGGAATCATTCTCACTGGGCTCGATGCGCACGCCGTACCCACCCCCGCCGATGTCTACCACAAGCGACGTGTGGGGCGCTTGTGACTCGGGGGTGAGCGTGTTGGTAGTCTGCTCCCAATCGTTCACGGTCGAGAGGTTGACCGGGTTGAAGCCTGCCGCCGCGTAGGATTCCAGGGCGATGACGGTTCCGACGATCACCAGCGCGGTTGCGATAATCAGCGCTACTTTGCGTGCTTTAGGCATGGTTCTGTGCTCCTTTTGCAAAGAGGGGTTCCTCGGGCGGCGTGCCGCCGTTGCGCTTCCTCACGAACAGTCCTTTAATCCATCGGGCGAACGAGTGAGTCAGCTGCACCAGGCTTTTGCTTACCACGGTCATGCCCAGCCACGCGAACAGCCCGATGCCTGCTACGGCAAGTCCGCAACCGAGCATCCAGACGCCCGAGAGGGGAAATCCTGTTGCCGCGAAGTAGACCAGACCCACTATGCTAAGAGGCAAGAAAAGCATCAGGCAGATAACCGTTACCCACAGCAAAGCGATGACGACCCAGATGCTTACGTACACTGCCAGGGCGGCAAGGGTCAGCGCGAGGGCCAGGGGCACCCAGACGGGAGAGAACACAGCTAGCAGCACTATATTCAGGGTGCGGCTGCCAGTGTTCGCCTTCGCGATGGCTTTGGGGATAGCTGGCGTCTCGGCTATGATCTGGGCTGCGATGCCCGGTATCGGGCCGAGTGCCGCGACGGCCTCCAGTTCGCCCATACCGTCTTCCATGCGGTCGTCGATCATCTCGGCGTAGAAGGTGAGGGACTGCTCTACTTCGTAGGAGGGCAGCTTGCCGAGCGCGCGGCGAAGCTCGGTTAAGAACTCGATTTTGTTCATGAGGTGGCACCTCGTTTCACGTATTCGTAAATGGCAATGATGTCGTTCTGCTCGCGCAAAAACTCGTTGATATGGTGAATTCCTGCGTCGGTAATGTGGTAGTACTTTCTCAGCCGTCCGTTATGCTCCACGGAGTATACGGTCAGAAACCCTGCTGCCTCCAAACGCTTGAGCAGGGGGTAGAGCGTCGACTCGGTGAGCTGCAGAATCCTCGGAACTTGCTTGACGATCTGGTAACCGTAGGAATCCTGCCTGCTGATCGAGGCGAGCACGCATACTTCAAGAAACCCGCGTTTCATTTGAGCATTCATGCTGATACCTCCTTTCGTCTTATACTATACGATGCATAGTATAAGAGGTCAACAAATATTTGGGAGGACAGGGGGCACTCCCCGCAAGTGGCGAAAGGATAGTCTTTTGCGTTGCTTGCTGGTATAGACGTGGGTGGTTTCCGCTGCCGCTTTGGTAGGTGAGGGAACGCATCGAAAAGGAGTACGAGCGGCATTTGGATGGTTGGGCTAGTACAATGGGGTGTGTTGTTCCTAGAAGAGAAGAGGCAGTGCATGGATGCGAAAGTATTTTTTGAGGCATTCCTACAAGAATTAGATAAGCAAAAAGATGCTTGCATACGTGATTATAACGACGGTAGAGCCTTTACAAAAGCTATCATTTTACTAGTTAAAGACGTATTAAAGCCCAAAGGTAGTGAAGGAATTGGACTAAGCTGCGAGTACTACAGAATCGATGTTACCTCGTGGAAAGATCGAGCAGCAGAGATCAGGCACGATGCTCCTAAAAACTTTACTCCTTATTTTTGGGATTTGGAGGTTGCTGTCGAACACGAAAACTATGACAGGCACTGGATGGATGAAGTAATTAAGCTTGCCCACATCAATTGTCCCCTGCGGGTTGTTATCGGATATTTACCCGTGGGCACCAATCATAGCAACTATATTGCCTACGTGTCCGCTGCCTTAAAAATGCTGCGCTGCAAGCAAGTTTCCGACAATGAATTCCTGCTTCTTATTGGCAACTCGAAGGTCAAGAGCGGGGAAGAGTGTTTCAACTATCAACCGTATCTTTTCGATGGTAATGCATTCGAGCTGCAAGCAAGCTGGCTTCAAAAAGAATAATCCCATTGCACAAATCACCTCACGCACCCTTGATGCTCGTGGGAGGGTGGCGTAGTGTGTTTTCGTAGCGTATGTCTTTGCTGTTGGTGCGGGTACAATGCTTCAAAAGGGGGAATGACCAATGGTCGAGTCATCACTTGATTCCGCAACCCATGCGAAACCAATGTTGTCCATAGATGAGCAGATAGCGC
>NZ_JAVWUP010000251.1:0-3101 GCF_036667095.1 Gordonibacter sp.
CCTGACTGATGCGACGAGAGGATGCGACCGATGAAAGTTACCATGTTGAGACGTGTACTGGCAGTGAGCTGCGCGACGGCGCTTGCGGCATCGATGTTGCTTACGGGCGCAGGATGTTCGAAGGCCGATGAGGGGGCTGCGCCCAGAGCGACGGCACCGGAGAGTGAGACGGTGCAGGATGGTGCAGGCATCACGTTCACCGATGACCAGGGTAATCAAGTGGCGGTGGACAGCCATAAGCGCGTGGTGGCCTGTATGGGAAGCTTCGCCAACACCTGGGAGCTTGCGGGCGGTACCTTGGTGGGCGCTTCCGACGATGCGTTCGACGGCTACGCTTTGCAGTCCGAAAACGTTCAGAAGGTAGGCGATTTTACGAGCCCCAACCTTGAAGCTATCATCGCGTTGGAGCCCGATTTCGTCATCATGACCGGAGGTACGGGCGGGCGCGGCGGTAATTCGAGCCAGACCGATTTGAAAGCGGCGCTTGATGCCTCGGGCATCCCTGTTGCCTACTTCGACGTGACCACGTTCTCCGATTACCTGCGCATGCTGCGGACGTGCTGCGATATCACCGGTCGCGATGATCTGTACCAGCAAAACGGCCAGGCTGTCTTAGACGAGACGGAGGCCGTGCGGGCGAAGGTGCCTGCGGACAGGGCCCCGACGGTGCTGCTTATGACCACCTATTCGGGCGGTACGCGCGTGCAGTCTTCCGCGTCGATGACCGGGGCTATGTTGGCCGATCTCGGCTGCAAGAACCTCGCCGACGAGAACAGGAGCTTGCTGAAGGATTTCAGCCTGGAGTCGATCATCGAGATGAACCCGGATTTCATTTTCGTGGTGCCTATGGGCAACGACGATGCGGCGGCGTTGAAGAACCTTGAGGCAGCTACGGCGGCGAACCCCGCCTGGGCCACGCTCTCCGCGGTGGAGGGCGGCAACTACCTTACCTTGTCGAAAGAGCTGTTCCTGTACAAGCCGAACGCAAACTGGGCCGAGAGCTATCGAGTGCTTTTCGACGACCTGTACGCCTAGGGTTTGACGGCGATGCGCAAGACGGTGGTCGTCGCGGTTTCCCTTGTCGTGCTCGCGTGCGCGGTGGCCCTGGCCTTTCTGGTGGGGTCGTCGTCGGTGAGCCTAGGTGATCTGGCAGCTTGGGCGACGGGCGGCGACGTGAGCGCAGCAGCCAAGAGCATCCTTGTGAACGTGCGTCTGCCGCGGGTGCTGGCGGCGCTGCTCTCGGGTGCGGCGCTAGCGGTGGCGGGTGCGATCATCCAGGCGGTGCTCGACAACCCGCTTGCCAGCCCCAACATCATCGGCATCAACTCGGGTGCGGGATTGTTCGTGCTTGTCGCGGCAAGCGTGTTTCCCAGCGTGCTTTGGTTGCCGCCTCTGGCGGCGTTTACCGGTGCGCTGGTTACGGCTCTGATAATCTTCGGCATCTCGCTGGGTGCCATGACGTCGCGGCTCACCGTGGTGCTGGCGGGTATCGCCATCACCACGGTATTCGGTGCGGGCATGAACACTATCCTCATCGTGAATCCCGATGCCTACATAGGGTCATCGTCGTTTCTGGTGGGCGGCCTTTCAGGCGTGCTGTTGGACGACCTGCTGTGGCCGGTTGCCTATATCGCCTCGGGCTTGGTTGCGGCGTTTTTTGCGGCCGGCCGCCTCAACATCATGGCGCTCGGCGACGAGACGGCCCATGCGCTCGGCCTTAGGGTGGGTGCCTGCCGCTTGGGCCTGCTAGCGCTCTCGGCGGTGCTCGCCGGTGCTGCGGTCAGTTTTGCGGGTTTGCTGGGATTCGTAGGCTTGATCATCCCGCATCTGGTGCGCTTCTTTGCCGGCTATGACAACCGCTTCGTACTGCCCCTGTCCGCGGTGGTGGGGGCGGCGTTCGTGGTGGTGTGCGACTTGCTCTCGCGTGTGCTGTTTGCGCCTTATGAGGTGCCCGTGGGCATCTTCATGGCGTTTCTGGGAGGTCCGTTCTTCATCTACCTCATTCTGAAGAACAGGAGGAGCAGCCTTGACTGAGTCTCTTTCTCAGAGCGCGCACGCGCAACCCCGCGTGATGCCGGGTGAGGTGCTAGGCGGCTCATCGCGGGGCCTCTCATCGTCTCAGCCCGTTGCGACTGCTGCCGAGCGGTACTCGCCGTCTGCCGAGCCCGCCGCCGAACTGCTCAACGTGTCGTTCTCCTATACTAAGGACGCCTTTATCGAAGGTCTTTCGGCGGTCTTCCCCCATGGTGCCGTAACGAGCATCGTGGGCCCTAACGGCTGCGGGAAGTCCACGGTGGTGAAGCTGATCGACGGTCTTCTGCGCCCCTCGGCAGGGGAGGCGCACGTGGAGGGCGTACGTACGCTGGCGCTTCACGCCAAAGAGCGCGCGCGGCGTGTGGCCGTGCTCGCACAGGCGGGTCGCCCCCCGGCCATGACCGTTGAGGCTTTGGTGGCCTGCGGACGGCATCCGCATCTCGAGCGGTTCGGCAGGCTCACTCGCGACGACCGCGAGCAGGTGGAGTACGCGCTCGAGCGTACCGGTATCGCACGCTTCCGCGCAAGCGACTTGCGCCGCCTCTCGGGAGGGGAGCGCCAGCGTGCTTTCATCGCCATGACGCTTGCGCAGGATACGCGGCTCATCGTGTTGGATGAGCCTACCACGTATCTGGATATCCGCGCTTGCCACGAGGTTATGCAGCTGGTTCGCACCCTGAACGAAAAGGAAGGCAAGACCGTGGTTATGGTCATTCACGACCTGGATCTTGCCCTGCGCTACTCGGATCGTTTGCTGGTGATGGAGCGGGGGCGCGCCGTCGCGGCTGGAACTGTCGAGGAGGTGCTGGCTGCCGGTGCCGTGGAGCATGCTTTCGGCGTGAGTATCCATCCCCATGAGACGGCTGCGGGCCGTGCCTATACGTTGTTTCCGGGCTAGGCTTCTGTTTCTGCGTGCATCCGCGCGTTACGCTTTCGATTCGCTTGGAGCGTTCTCGCCGACCATCGCCTGCAGCTCACGCTTCGTGTGGATGCCGAGCTTTTGGTAGATACGACGGGTGTGGGACTTCAGCGTTCCGTTTGCGATGACGAGCTCGCGCTCGATGGCT